>DJXY01000035.1 GCA_002449915.1 Oribacterium sp. UBA6992 | reverse complement strand
CTGCGCAAGCGCGTAGGCATGGTGTTCCAGAAGGCAAACCCTTTCCCTATGAGCATCTACGACAACGTTGCCTATGGCCCCAGGGTCCACGGTGTTCGCAACCGCGATGAGCTGGATCGGATCGTCGAGGAATCTCTGCGCGGCGCAGCCCTTTGGGACGAGGTGAAAGACAGGCTCAAGCGCAACGCGTTGGGTCTTTCTGGTGGACAGCAGCAGAGGCTCTGCATCGCGCGTGCGCTTGCAGTCAAGCCGGAGGTCCTCCTTTTGGACGAGTCCACCAGTGCTCTAGATCCCATTTCCACCGGGCAAATCGAGGAACTTGTTGGCGTACTCAAGCGCGATTACACGCTGGTCATGGTCACCCACAACATGCAGCAGGCCCATCGTGTTGGCGACAAGTGCGCGTTCTTTCTCTTGGGCGACTTGGTCGAATTCGACGACGCGAAGCAGATCTTCGAGGATCCCAAGGACAGCCGCACGCGCGATTACGTAAGCGGCCACTTTGGTTAGGTAGATTGGAGGCAGCAAACAATGATCGATTTTGACGAAATCAAAGGCTTCATCTGCGATATGGATGGTGTCATCTACTATGGCAACAACATCCTTCCAGGTGTTAAGGAATTTATACACTGGCTTCAGGATACCAAAAAGGAATATCTTTTCCTTACCAATAACAGCAGCAGTACGCCGAAGGAGCTGAGCCAGAAGCTGAGCCGTATGGGGCTGGATGTATCGGAAAACCATTTTTATACCAGCGCGCTTGCAACGGCGGCGTTTCTCAAGGATCAGGCGCCGGGATGCTCCGCCTACGTAATCGGTGAAGCGGGACTGTTTAACGCACTTTACAATGCGGGTATCACGATGAATGATGTCGACCCGGATTATGTCGTGGTAGGCGAGGGCAAGTCCTATTCGCTGGATGCGCTGACCAAGGCGACCAATCTGGTGCTGGCGGGCGCCAAGCTGATCGGTGCAAACTCCGATGTCTCCGGCCCGATTGAGCACGGTATTGCTCCGGCCTGCGGTGCGCTGATTGCGCCAATAGAAATTGCAACCGGTAAAAAGGCCTACTTCTGTGGTAAGCCTAATCCACTGATGATGCGGACCGGGCTCAGGATTCTGAACTGTCATTCTGCAGAGGCAGTGATGGTTGGCGACCGTATGGATACGGATGTCATCACAGGTCTGGAAAGCGGTATGTCTACGGTGCTTGTGCTGTCCGGTATTTCAACTCAGGAAACGCTTAAGGAATATGCCTATCGTCCTAGTGTCGTACTGAACGGCGTTGGAGACATTCCAAGGCTTGCCAAAAAAGCGGCGCAGGAGAGCGTCAGCGGCACAACCAATGTGACAGTAACAAAGGTCACAGAAAAGTAAAGTAAAGTAATTTGTACCCGAATGTCTGCCGCATTTTCGGGTACGTTTTTTATTATTTTCTGTATATGCCAAAGGGCTATTTGCATCCATCTCCATTAAGAGCTGGCTGCATGATGCTGGATGGCGAGCAAACTGTTCCACCATTTCTTGCGCCCAATTTCTGCTTGAAACGGATTGCCTCTTGAACCATCCTGCTGTTTTATGCCATAATTAGTTAAATATTATAACAAATTGTTTCTAGTGACAAATTACTCCCAGTATATAAAAATTTTAGTAGCAATAGCTTCCGGCATGACCGATAACCAACCGGGGAGCACAGCAGGAAAGGGCAGGATAAACATATGCAGTACAACAGCATTTTGGCGGTCATTTTTGGGACCGCGGTTTTGGGTAGTTTTATCCAATCGGTTTCAGGATTTGGCTATGCCATCGTATTAATGTCCATTCTCCCTGTTTTTCTGAGCATTCAGACAGCTTCCGTACTTGAGGTCGTTACATCCTCGGTTATGGTATGCGCTATTGCACTCAGGTACTGGAAAAATATTCGCTGGAGGCTTATTGTCTTACCGATGATCGCCAATGCGGTTTTCGGATATATCGGCATCTGCATCCAGTCCGCCGTTCCGGACGTAATGCTACGAAAGATCCTCGGGATCTGCCTGATCATGCTTTCTTTCTGGATGATGAAAACGCGGCAGGCAGCAAAAGCAGAAAACTGGGTCATGTCAGGTCTTGCAGCAGGAACGCTGAGTGGAATCATGGGCGGTCTCATGAGCATTGGCGGGCCGCCGATGGTACTGTATTGTCTCAGTGTTACGGATTCCAAGGAAGAGTACGCAGCAACACTGCAGATGTATTTCTTCTTATCCTCAATATATCTGCTGCTCACCCATATTTTTATGGGACACCTTACATCACAGGTATGGATGTACTGTATAGCGGCGGTTCTCGGTCTTGGCATTGGAACAGTGGTGGGGCTAAAGGTGTTCCGGAAAATCCGGCAGGATGCCTTCCGAAAGGTGGTCTGCATATTTATGGTTCTTGCCGGTGTATATATGCTGTCACCACTTTGAAGGTTGCTTACGGATCGTAGCCTGCCGGTTATTCATTTTAATTGCAATCAGAGGCATTTTTGTATATAATCAGAATATATGTTCTGTTATATATGTTTTTTAAGCAGGCAATGGGAGAAATAATGGCGGATAAGTATACCGGAAACAAATCTTATATTGCAATTGATCTCAAGTCATTTTACGCATCCGTCGAATGTCACGAGCGAAATCTTGATCCACTAACAACCAATCTGGTGGTTGCAGATATTTCCCGCACGGAAAAAACGATCTGCCTCGCGGTATCGCCTTCACTAAAATCTTACGGCATTCCCGGCAGGGCACGGCTCTTTGAAGTGATGGAAAGAGTTCGCGAGGTGAATGCAGAAAGAAAACGGAAAAACCATGGTCATCCTTTTACCGGAAAGTCGGTGAACCAGACAGCGCTGGCAGCAGATCCTTCTCTTGCGGTTGATTTTATTATCGCGACACCACAAATGGCACATTATATAAAGATCAGCACGGACATTTACCATATTTATCTTCAATGGATCGCACCGGAGGATATCCATGTGTATTCCATTGATGAGGTATTTATGGATGTTGCGCCTTATCTTAATACCTATGCCATGACACCGCATGAGCTTTGTGTCAGGATGATTCATGCTGTGATGGATGCAACCGGTATCACGGCGACGGCAGGCATCGGCACAAATTTATATCTTGCCAAAATTGCCATGGATATTGTCGCTAAACACATTCCGGCAGACCAGGATGGTGTACGGATTGCAGAGCTGGATGAAATGAGCTTCCGGCGGCTTTTATGGACGCATCGACCACTTACAGATTTCTGGAGAGTCGGCGGTGGTTACATAAAGAAGCTTAGTGCTTTAGGCTTATATACAATGGGCGATATTGCCAGATGCTCACTGCAGGACGAGGACATGCTCTATAAAGCCTTTGGTGTGAATGCAGAGCTTCTGATTGATCACGCATGGGGGTATGAGAGCTGTGGTCTTAAGGAGATCAAGGCCTATCGTCCGGAGGACAGAAGCCTTTGTTCCGGACAGGTACTGCATTGCCCTTACGATCGAGATAACGCCCGGCTCATTGTAAAGGAGATGATAGACGCACTTGTCCTTGACCTTGTTGATAAACGGCTGGTAACGGATCAGCTGGTGTTGGATGTCGGCTATGATATAGAAAATCTTACAGATCCAAATCATCGAAAAAATTATCATGGTCCGGTGAAAAAAGATTTGTATGGAAGAATGATTCCAAAACCTGCACATGGTTCCGTCAATCTTCCTTTTAGCATGAGCTCGGGTCAGCAAATCATTACCGCAGTAACTTCTTTATTTGATAAAATTACGGATCCTGTCCTTACGATTCGACGTATAAACATCACTGCCTGTCATGTGAAACCGGAAGAAATAGTTTCTAAAGAAAAAAATACCTTTGGCAATCAAACCGGCACCTGGGAGCAATTGGATCTCTTTACCGATTACGACGCAGAGGAGAAAAAGCGGAATTTATTAGAGCAATCAATAAAAAAAGAACGGAAAATGCAGGACGCGACACTGGAAATTAAAAAGAAATTCGGTCATAATGCAGTGCTGCGAGGCATGAATTTCCTGGAGGGTGCCACAATGCGGGAAAGGAATATGCAGATCGGAGGCCACAAGGCATGAAAATGAAAAATAAGCAGGTCAGGATACATGGATAAGAAAAAGTACTGGCATAATGTCCTGGGTGTGACAAGCAAAGAGCTCAAAAATGCTGCCGATGAGGCAGTCAGACAGTACGGTGATATGATGGATCTGCCGCATCATGAGCCGGATCCGGTGAATCATCCGCGAATGTCATTGGAAGCACGTGCGGCTCAGTTTTCTCCCTTTGCTGCTCTCACCGGATATGAAGACGCCATTAAGGAAAGCGCCAGGTATACTGATGAAAAATCGGAGCTTAGTGATACACGGAAAGCGGAGATTGATGCAGTATTACAGAATCTCATCGCACGCGAAAAGGAAAGTCCAACGGTACAGCTTACCTTTTTCAAAGAGGATTACGTAAAACACGGCGGTTCCTATTGCTCCTTTAAGGGAAATTTCCGAAAGGCTGATCTAATACGGAACGTATTGATTTTTATAGGCGGAAAAGAGATTCCCATTGATGATATCTATAATATAATTTTGGTCTGACGGAACCTGATTGGATAAATCACATTGCAGGTAAACCATCGTGAATGCTTTCCATGGCAGTTCAAATGATTAAAGAAGGATTGACATAGCTTTGTTTCTTACGATATGATTATTGCCATGTAAAAAAATCCTGGAGGAATGCCGTTTTTAGACATTTCTCTTACGGAGGGGCAAAACGGTATGACTCGAGAAGAAATCTTTCAGACGATATGGAAGGCGCAGGACAGAGCCTATGATCTTATGGCACAGTATGACTCGATTCCTCACAGATACAGTGAGGAGATCACACTGTACCAGGCAGAGGGAGTGCTTATAGATCTGATTGCGGAGCATAAGGATGTAACGATCACAGAGCTTGCGATCATATTAAATAAAACTCCGAGTGCCTGCTCCCAGCTCATCCGGAAGCTGCGCGCAAAGGGCATCGTCGAGCAGGTCAGAAATCAGAAAAATAACCGGGAGTATTATCTCACGCTTACGGAGTTTGGACAGAGTGTATACAAAAGTCATGTAGCCTTTACCGAGGACTGCCAGGAAAAAATGCGCAAACTGCTTGCTAAATACTCTGATGAAGAACTTGCAATCGCAGCTAAAGTACAGGAGTCCATCAATGCTGCCTATCTTGATGATGTCGAGAGTGGACAGCGTTTTTTCCCGATCCCCGGTTTTTACAAGAAACAGAGTAGGTAAGCTTTGGTTAACGGCTCCTGTTCCTTCCGCGTTGCTATGAGTGACATAGGTTCTCTACGCTCCATGCCGCGATGGATAGACACATATCATTTTGAACTGTATAAGAGCTTTTTACCCTTAAGTCATACTTAAACATAAGTATCTTAATTATACAAATATGTACTTGCATTTTTAGGCTAACCGCTCTAAAATACAGGTAAATTAATAAAATCGAGAATATCAATTGCGCATACAATGGTGGATACGTTTCAGATCCATATTGTGTGCGCTTTTTTGTTGCTGTAAGTGTAGAGCAGCAGGCCACTTGCTCCACGCAGAATACAGAAACGGGGATTCTCAGAAAGGAGCAATATGTGTTAAAAAATATGTGTCAAAAAGGAAAGCGTTTTTTCGGTAATAAACACAATGGAAATTGTATTTACTTAAGAACAATTTTTATTTATAATACTTAATAGTTAAGTACATTAATATTTAAATACGTTAAACATTAATGTATGAATCGTGCACGTGATCGAATCATTTTGTCGTATTTTACAGTGTCTGGGCCTTGATGCAATGCGCAGGCGGAGAGTGCCCGAAAGGGGATTTTATGAACGAGGAAAAAGGCAAAAAGCTTAATATCCTGAATATCATTGGTCTCGGTCTAGGCGGAGCCATTGGTACAGGTATCTTTGTCCTGCTCGGAGCAGGTATCAAGTACACCGGCAGATCCATTATCTGGGTTGTCATCATTGGTTGTTTCTTTATGCTTCTTGCATACTGGTATAATCTTGCGATGCCAAGCATATTTGTCCTGAAGGGCGGAGATTACAGTATGAAAGCAATGCTGTTTAATCCTATAATGACCGGCGTAGGCGGATGGATGACGATCGTAAATGCTTTTGCAATGTCCAGCTATGCCATTGCCATCACAAGCTATCTGATGGTTGTATTTCCTAAAATTGAAGCATATCAGCAGTTATGTTCGTTTATCATCATTACGGTATTTTTCATTTCAACTATCAAAGGGTCCCGCTTCGTTACCATACTTGAAAATCTGGTAACCATCGTACTTATTGCCGCACTTGCATTATTTGTTTTATTTGGTGTCCCTCATGTAAATCCTATAGAGTTCTTTAATCCAACTGCAGATGGCGGCTTTTTCCATGGCGGCTTTTCCGGATTTGTCAGTGCAATCGCCGTTATGGGCTGGGCTTGTCAGGGAACTACCATGGCTCCGGTGTCCATGGCTGCTGTAACAGAAAAGCCCAAGAGAACTATCCCTGTAGGTATCATCATTATCACCGCACTTCTTGCAGTGGTATATGGATTAATGGCATATGTTGCAGGCGGTGTTCTCCCGTATGAAAAGATTGCAGGTGCCAACTTGAGTGTGACTGCAGAAGCAATTTTCCCGAAATCGCTGTATGCCTTCTTTGTAATCGGCGGCGGCATCGGAGCCATCGCTTCCTCGCTGCTCGGCGGACTTGCAATGTTCCGTTACCCGCTCATCCATATTGCTGAAGATGGATGGCTTCCTGCAGTATTTAAAAAAACAACCAAGAGTGGATATCCATATCTCACCTATCTGGTATTTTATCTTGTCAGCGTATTTCCGATTGTAACTGGTATGAGTCTGGATGCCGCAGTTTCTCTTGTGATGATTCCATCCATGCTGATGAATATGTATATGAATATTGCCTGCATGACGCTGCCAAAAACATATCCAAATCAATGGAATGATCGCTCCATCAAAATGGGCGTAGGTTTCTACAATGTCTGCTGTGTACTTGGCGCTTTCTGCGCAGGGGTAGTAGCATTTAACCTGTTTAAGGATCTCAATATGCAGAACGCAATCGTCTGCGTTATTATCCTTGTCGCTCTGGTTGGTCTGTCTCTCTGGAGACTTAAGATAGGTGCTGTAAATGTAGATTATCTTAAAGAGCAGAAAAAGAAAATTGTCGCAGAAGCTCTGCTGGATGATGTAGATTAATTTTACTGTAAGAACAATATTATATATACTATAAATATCTATCAAAAATAGGAGGAACTACTATGAAATACGATTTTGAAACTTTACTGGATCGTCGTGGGCATGATGCCATCGCAGTGGATGCGATTGGAAAAGATGCATTTAAGGGCTTTGCGCCTTCCACTCCCAAGGAGGGTTTTGATACAATCCCTATGTGGGTTGCAGATATGAATTTCCCAACTGCAAGATCGATTCAGGATGCCATCATCAAAAGAGCAGAGCATCCGGCATTTGGATATTTCACTCCATCGGATGAATATTTTGACGCAATCCTCTACTGGCATAAGCTGAGAAAGGGCGTGACCGATCTTAAGAGAGAGGACATCGGATATGAAAACGGAGTATTGGGCGGCGTGGTATCCGCGCTCAAGGTGTTTGCAGCGCCAGGAGACAATGTACTGCTTCACAGCCCGACGTATATGGGATTTACAAACTGCGTGACAAGCAACGGCTACCATATCATTCACAGTCCACTGACAATTGATGCCGAGGGTACCTGGCGGATGGATTATGAGGATATGGACCGGAAGATTAAGGAAAACCACATTCACGTTGCCATTTTCTGTAATCCTCACAACCCATGCGGACGTGTATGGACAAAGGATGAAATCGCGCAGGCGATGGAGGTCTATGAAAAGAACGATGTCTGGGTAATCGTGGATGAAATCTGGTCGGATCTCATGATGAATGGTCACAAATACACACCGGTGGCATCTGTCAGCGAATGGGCAAAGTACCATACCATCAACTTCTATGCTCCGTCCAAGACCTTTAACCTTGCCGGTCTGATCGGAAGCTACAGCGTCATCTACAACAAGCCAATCCGTGAGAGAGTACAGGGCATCAGCTCCAAGCTTGTGTATAATTCGATGAATGTTTTCTCCGAGCATGCGCTCATCGGCGCCTACAGTGCAGAGGGAGATAACTGGCTGAGTCAGCTGCTGCCGGTGCTCTCCGCCAATGTAAACTATGCATATGACTACATCAAGGAGCATTTTAAGGGTGTATATACCTTCCGGACCGAGGGTACTTACATGATGTTCCTGGACTGCGCAGAGTGGCTTAAGGAGCACAACATGGAGCAGAAAGATCTTCTTAAGAAAGGCTGGGACTATGGTATCGGCTGGCAGGATGGTCACCTCTTTGAAGGTCCGACCTGCATCCGTCTCAATCTTGCGTCCCCGACATCCAGGATCAAGGAAGCCTTTGACCGGATGGATAAATATGTTTTTAATGCATAATTTTGCAGGAGGTTTGATGTATGTCTCGTATTTCGGTTGGGGAGACCATGCCGGATTTTACATTTGATACAACAGAGCAATTAAATCAGCAGCTCTCAGAGGTTGTGAAAGCAGCTCCGAAGACAATGCTTCTGTTTCTCCGTTACTATGGATGTCCGATTTGTCAGTTCGATATACATGAAATTCAGACACATTTTGATAGAATTAAGGCAACTGGAGGGCAGCTTTATGTTGTCCTTCAGTCGGAACGGACATCTCTTTTACAGAAGCTTGAAGGAAATGCCCTGTCCTTCCCGATCATCTGCGATCCGGATCAGTCGATTTACAAGCTTTTGTCCATTGAACCAGCACCTTCCATGGAGAAAATGGGTGATGCCAGGACCATGGAGCTCATTCAGAAGGTTCACGCAGCCGGATACCAGCATGGCGAATATGAGGGTAATGAGCTGCAGCTCCCGGCTTGCTTTGTGCTAGACAAAACAGGTAAGGCATTACATGCCCACTACGGTGTCAGCGCGGGAGATTTCCCGACGGTTGATGAGATGGTGGAGCTCCTGAGCTAAGTCATCGTGGCAAGACCGGTGGCAGATGCCCAGGATATATGAAGATACCCGGATATATAATAATCCGGAGAATCTCAAGTTATATAAAAGTTTTTTAATAGAGCAGATCCTCCCAGGTACATTTGATCAGGTACCTGGGAGGATCTGCTTTTAAATCTCTCGTACAGATGCAGCTCTTGTCTTGGATAATAGCAAAAAGGTCATTTGCAGATAAGTATATACAAACCTGCAAACGACCTTTTTTTAAATATACGTCATGTTCATTAACGGAGATGCAGGGATTTGAACCCTGGCGCCGCTTACACGGCCTAAAGCATTTCGAGTGCCTCCCCTTCAGCCTCTTGGGTACATCTCCATATAATTTTTAAAAGAAAAGGATGAAACCCTTACTTGATTTCATCCTTTTCAAGTGCCGGTGACCGGGGTCGAACC
>DJXY01000068.1 GCA_002449915.1 Oribacterium sp. UBA6992 | reverse complement strand
TCCCATGCCGATGGAAAATTCCAGGACAGCCACACCGCAGGCCTTTGCCGCAAGGAAATGTCCGAGCTCATGAAAAAAGACCAGAAATCCAAGTGCCAGTATTGCAACAATAATACTCAATGAAACAAATCCTCCATGAAACCAAGCGTGAATTATCGATGTGTCAGTACAGAATGTTCACGGACATAGGAGCGCGCCCAGCATTCTGTCTCAAGGATCTCCTCCAGCGTCGGGCTGGGAATGATGTCGGATGCATGTGCATCCATGGCTTCCTCAATGACATCGGCAATCTCAAGGAAATCGATGCGGTCCTCAAGAAACATCGCCACCGCTTCTTCGTTCGCTGCATTATAAACGGTTGGCATGGAACCTCCTGTGGCACCCGCCCGGATGCCGAGCTTCAAACCCTTAAAGGTCTCAAGATCAGGCTCCTCAAAGGTCAATGTACCAAGCTTCGCAAGGTCCAGTCGTTCATCCTTTAACAGCGGATGCCGGTCCGGAGCATACAGGGCATACTCAATCGGGATCCGCATATCGGGGAGACCGAGCTGTGCCTTGATAGAGCCGTCTACATACTGCACTGCAGAGTGTACGATACTCTGTGGCTGTACTACAACCTTGATTTTATCAACCGGTACATCAAAAAGCCACTTTGCCTCGATCACCTCCAGTCCCTTGTTGACCATCGTAGCGGAATCAATGGTGATTTTCCGACCCATGGACCAGTTGGGATGCTTCAGAGCATCTTCTTTGGCTTTTCCGTGAAGCTCCTCACGCTTTTTTCCACGGAAAGGGCCGCCGGAAGCCGTCAGCAGGATGCGTTCGATGCGGTTGTGACATTCGCCGTTAAGAGACTGCCAGATGGCAGAATGCTCGGAGTCGATCGGTTTGATTTCAATACCCTGAGCTTTTGCAAGCGGCATTATGATATGTCCCGCGCAGACCAGAGTTTCCTTGTTGGCAAGCGCGACCATTTTGTGTGCCTTCAGCGCTGCAATAGTCGGCTGGATACCGATCATCCCGACTACGGATACGATCACTTCCTCGCAGCTTTGCATCGTGGCAAGCTCGATCAGACCATCCATACCGGATAAAACCCTTACCGGTAATCCGTAGGTCCGGAATGCTTCTGCCTTAGCTTTATCATAAACACAGACAGCTTCCGGATGCAGCAGTTTTACCTGATCACGCAGCAGCTCGATGGAGCCATATGCAGCAAGTCCTACGACGTGAAAATCCGGATCATCTTTTATAACGTCAATCGCCTGTGTACCAATGGAACCGGTACTGCCCAGAATGACAATATTTCGCATGTTGCCTCCTAATGTATACAATTAGAGAAATAAGAGGTCAGGTAACCCCGGCCTCTCATGTAGAATCATTTTATAAATGTCAGTGCAAAGTATATGACCGGAGCGGTAAAAATCATGGAATCAAAGCGATCCATGATTCCGCCATGACCCGGAATCAGATTACTGTAATCCTTGATGCCGTAATCCCGCTTGATGCCGGATGCAGTCAGATCACCGATCATGGAAATCAGTGCGGCGATTGCACTTGCAATTGCCGATGTTAGCGGCGGATTGGCAACCATTGTAAAATGCCTTCTAAAAAGAAATGCATAGAGGAATCCCAGCAGTGCCGCACCAAGGACACCGCCGACGGCACCCTCGATTGTTTTTTTAGGGCTTAAAATCGGTGTCATTTTATGTTTTCCGATCAGCATACCGACACAGTAGGCACAGGTATCACTGCCCCAGCTTGCGATAAATATAAGCCATACCAGAAACCTGCCATCCGGCATTTCTCTTGTAAGATAGAGATACGAGGTCATGACCCCGGCATATACTACGCACATAAATGCCTTGGCAACCATCGAGATCTTATATGCCGGATAGGTAATGACATAAAATGCCATCAGCGCCATCAGAGATACAATGATGTTAAGGGTAAAATACTCCCCCGGATGAAACAGCATCAGAATATAATACGCGATGACTGTGAGATATCCTACATACCCGAGAGACTTTTTCTCTATGCCAAATACACGGTACAGCTCAAAAAGCCCGAGCAGTGAGATCAGCAAGGTAGTAAAGAACAAAGGCATACCGCCGCTCGGAACTACAACCGCCGCAATCGCGATGAGCAGGATACCGCTGATCAGCCGCTTCCGGAAGGAACTAAGCTTCCGTTCATTCTGCCCCTTCTTAAGTTCCTGATTTTCCTGATCTGTCATAGTTATCTGTAGTTTTCAGCCTGCCGCCGAACCTTCTTTCTCTTGAATTATAATTATCAATGGCTTTAAGCAGCTCATCCTTGTTAAAATCCGGCCAGAGCACAGGCGTAATATAGTACTCCGCATACGCACACTGCCAGAGCAGGTAGTTGGAAAGGCGCAATTCTCCCGAAGTTCGGATGACGAGATCCGGATCCGGCATACCGGCAGTGTCCAGATATCCGGCAAACTCCTGCTCGGTCAGCGCTTCAATTTCCTCTACCGTTTTACCCTCTTTGAGAGCCTCCAGCGTATATTTCCGCACGGCACGCACGATTTCATCTCTGGAACCGTAATTTACCGCAAACACAAAGGTCATGCCGGTATTAGCCGCAGTCTCCCTCTCCAGCCTGTCAATGCCATCCTGAATATCCTTTGCAAATCGGGAACGCTCTCCGATCATCCGTGCGCGTACATTATGCTCGTTGGCGACCTTGATCAGCTTCACCATATAAAAGCGGAACAGATTCATGAGCGCGCCGACTTCCTCCTGCGACCGTTTCCAGTTCTCCGTGGAAAAGCCGTAAACCGTAAGGTATTCTACCCCAAGTCTTGCTGCATCCGCGACAATCTGCTCCAGTGTCTCGCAACCCTTTTTATGTCCCATGGCACGAGGCAGCCCGTGACGAGCCGCCCACCTGCCATTTCCATCCAGGATGATTGCAATATGACGAGGAATTTTTCTGCCCTCCGGATTGACTACATCTCCTGTCATATCGTCATCAGTTCCTTGTTCTTGGCTTCTACGGACTTGTCAATCTTATCGCACATATGATCTGTCAGATCCTGAATATCCTTGGTCTCCCGCTTCAAATCGTCCTCTGTGATTTCGGATGATTTCTCCAGCTTCTTGGCAAGGTCCATCGCATCACGGCGAATGTTACGGATGGCAATTTTAGCCTCCTCGCCCTTTTTCTTTACATCCTTGGTAAGCTCCTTACGTCTCTCCTCGGTAAGCTCCGGGAATACCAGACGGATCACAGAGCCGTCATCCGTCGGATTGATGCCGAGATCCGACATATTGATGGCTTTTTCAATGGCTCTCAGCATGGACTTGTCCCAGGGCTGGATCTGGATCATTCTTGCTTCCGGTACGGAAATATTAGCGACCTGCGCAATCGGAGTCTGTGCTCCGTAATAATCAATTTTAATACGATCAAGGACATGAGGGTTGGCGCGGCCTGCACGGATCGCGGCAAGCTCCTCCATCAGATTGTCGTGGGTCTTATGCATTTTTTCAATGTAAATTGTAAACTGGTCATCCATATAGATATCCTCCTTGTTGAAGCTTTGATTCTGATTATTATATAAAGAAATTACTGAACAGTCACACGGGTTCCGTTAATTTTACCCTTAAGGGCATTGGCGATGCCATCCTTTTCATTAAGCGAAAAAATGGCAAGCGGCATATGGTTTTCCATGCAAAGCACGGATGCCGGCAGATCAATGACACCGAGACGCTTTTCCACAACCTCGGAAATAGAGATAGTATCAAAGCGCTTTGCATCCGGATTGGTCTTGGGATCGCTGTCATAAACACCATCCACAGCCTTTGCAAGGAGGATTTCCTGACACTCCAGCTCCACGGCACGCAGTACTACTCCGGTATCGGTGGAGAAGTAGGGATGTCCTGTACCTCCGGCACAGAATAACACATAGCCTTTTTTCATAAGCTTTACAGCCTTATCCTTATTAAAAAGCTCCGCAATATCTCCGATTCCGATGGCGGACATCACCTTGGTTTTCATGCCGGCAGCGCGGAAAATCTCGGATACATAGACGCAGTTCATTACTGTGGCAAGGATGCCGACCTGGTCTGCCTTGTAGCGGTCCACGGTCTCCGACTGTCTGCCTCTCCAGAAATTGCCTCCGCC
>DJXY01000163.1 GCA_002449915.1 Oribacterium sp. UBA6992 | reverse complement strand
GTCACATCGCCGATTCCCATACGGATCAGCTCCGACGCATGCTCCGGATTGGCTGCCTGCCAGTCGCGGATCCTTTTGGCAATTTCGGCAAAAAGATAGCTTTGGCTTATGTTCAGAAAATTTTTATTGATTTGTGCTGACATTTTATACTCCCTAAATATGAAATACCAGATAAAAAAAGGACAAAGTACTCCGGTCTTTGCCGGACGCCTTTGTCCTTATGCAAGCATTATAAACGCTCTGTATCATTTGTCAAATCATTTCTCGTCATAACTGTTATACATATCCGACCATAGCTGGTATAACCTGACGCAGTCCGACTTGGTACTGTGAATTTTTCCTACCCCTACTCTCCTACCGTTTCGTCTGCCTTCAGCTGCTTCATGGCAAGACTTGCGAGGAGCGCCGCACCTCTCCAGAGGACATCCTCGTTTCCGGCATAGTGCGCGCTGTGAAGCGGCCAGACAGGATCTCCCTCCGGTGTTGTGCCAAGCCATACAAAGGCACCTGGTACCTTTTCCAAATAAAAGGCAAAGTCCTCGGCTGTCATGGCAGGCTCCTCGAGGCGGACGGCATAAGCATCCCCAAATAGCTCTCCTGCGGTTTCCAGCGCAAAGTCTGCCATTTTGGGGTCATTGCGGACGGAGGTGTAGCCCTTGTGATACTGGAACTCGCCTTTCATGGAAAAGCCATCCCGGATTCCCTGAAATAAGGTGTTAAGCCGTTTCTCGATCATGGTGCGGACCTCCGGATCAAAGGTACGGACGGTACCCTCCAAATGGCAGCTGCCCGGTACGATGTTGTAGCGGCTTCCGGACTGGAATACGCCGATCGTCACAACGCCGGCCTTCATCGGATTTTTGTTTCTTGCGATGATGGACTGCACCGCAGTGACAAACTGTGCCCCCGCAACAAGTGCATCATTTCCCTGGTCCGGCATGGCTCCGTGAGAGCTCTCTCCTTCAAAGTCCACGGAAAAGCGGTCGGACGCTGCCATCTGTGGACCGGCCTTGCAGCCTACCACTCCTGCCGGGAGGTTCGGCCAGACATGCAGTCCGAATACGGCTTTGACACCGTCCAGTGCGCCTTCCTCGATCATGCGTCTGGAACCTCCCGTCGGGGACAGCTCCTCTGCGGGCTGAAAAATCAACCGCACCGTGCCATGGAAGTTCTGCTGATATTTACGCAGGAGTCTCGCTGCTCCAAGAAGGATGGTAATGTGATGATCGTGACCGCAGGCATGCATGACACCATCCTGCTCAGAGCTGCAGGGCAATCCCGTGTCCTCCCGGATCGACAGTGCATCCATATCCGCCCGGAGCGCAACGACTTGCGGCGCAGTGGCATCTGCATCTGATACCGGGTTTCCGGCGAGAACCGGCGCTGTAGGTGGAACTGGAGCTGTGCCGGTGATCTCCGCAAGGATCCCATAGCCTCCGACATGACTTCTTATATGGTAGCCTCCGATGGCTTCCAGCTCCCGGAGGACCCGCTCCGAGGTTTCCTTCTCCTGCTCTGAAAGCTCCGGATGCCGGTGAAACTCCCGCCGAAGTTCCACAAGATGCGGCTCAATAGCCTTGGCTGATTCGATGATCTGCATAAATCCTCCCGATGTTAATGCTGTTACTTCTTAAAGTTACTATTCTATTGCAGTTATGAATTACTATCTCAGCTGCCAGTTCTTTCTGCTTATAGTAACAGACAGCATGAGACTTGTCACTATCTGATCGCTGCCTGATCCTCCTGGAATTTTTTAAAAGTTCTTGACAAGCCAAAAACTCTGCGTGATAATGTGCAACATAAAAGCGGCAAAGATGTCGTGAGTTTACTCACATCTTTGCCGCCTTTTTTTGTTCTTAACGAGCATAGGAAGGGGAGTATCTTATGTGTTCTATTATTGGTTTCTGCGACAGCCGCGCAGAATATGAAGTTGTATCTAAAGCACTTGCGATTACCAAATCGAGAGGTCCGGACGATACCCGGATCGTGGATACCGGAAGCGGATATCTCGGATTTAACCGCCTTGCCATCATGGGACTCACCGCTTCAGGCATGCAGCCCTTTGAACGCGATGGCAGCTATGTGGTATGTAATGGCGAGATCTATGATTTCCGTCCGATCCGAAAGAAGCTGATGGACGCCGGCTATACCTTTAAGAGCGAATCCGACTGTGAGATCCTTCTGCCACTCTGGAAGGAGCTTGGCACCGCAATGTTTGATATTCTCGATGCGGAGTATGCTCTCATTATCTACGATAAAAACACCGACAGCTATATTGCAGCACGCGATCCGATCGGCATTCGCCCGCTGTACTATGGCTATGCGCACGCTTCCAGTGCACATGCTTCTGCCACCCCGCTTCCCGAGGATGGTGTGGTGCCGGATCCGGATACCACCTACACCCCGATGGTGCGCCCGGATGGCAGCTACCTTGTATTTGCCTCCGAGCCCAAGAACCTGATCGGCATCTGCGACAAGATCTATCCGTTCCCTCCGGGACATTACTATAAGGATGGACGCTTTGTCTGCTACCGTGATATGAGCAAGCGTCAGGTATATCACCATGACTCGATGGAGGAAATCTCCCGCAATATCCATGATCTTCTGATTTCCGGCGTTCGCAAGCGTCTGGACTCAGATACCCCGGTCGGTTTCCTGCTGTCCGGTGGTCTGGACTCCTCTCTCGTCTGCGCAATTTCCGCATCACTCCTGGATAAGCCGATTGAGACCTATGCCATCGGTATGGACATTGATGCGATAGACTTAAAGTATGCGCGGGAGGTTGCGGATTTCATTCACGCAAACCATCATGAGGTTATCATTTCCAGAGATGATGTGGTGAATGCCGTGGACGATGTCATTCGCATCCTCGGTACCTATGATATTACGACCATCCGGGCGTCCATCGGTATGTATCTTGTCTGCAAGGCAATCCATGAGCAGTCAGACATCCGGGTGCTGTTGACCGGTGAGATTTCGGATGAGCTTTTTGGTTACAAATATACGGATTTTGCGCCGAATTCAGAGGAGTTCCAGCGTGAGGCGGAGAAGCGGATCCGCGAGCTTCATATGTATGATGTGCTTCGTGCGGATCGCTGCATCAGTGTCAACAGCCTGGAAGCAAGAGTTCCCTTCGGTGACCTGGAATTTGTAAAGTATGTCATGGGCATCGATCCGGAAAAGAAAATGAATCATTATAACAAAGGTAAATATCTACTTCGTCATGCATTTGAGGAGGACAAGATTTTACCTTATGATATCCTGATGCGGGAAAAAGCCGCATTTTCCGATGCTGTCGGTCACTCCTTAAAGGATGATCTCGAGGCGTATGCTTCATCCCGGTATACGGATGAGGAATTTGAGGTGCGTCGCAAGAAATATACCCACGCGCAGCCGTTTACCAAGGAGTCCCTTTTCTATCGGGAAACCTTTGAGAAGTACTATCCTGGTCAGTCACAGATGGTGGTGGATTTCTGGATGCCTAACAAAAACTGGGAAGGATGCAGTGTTAACGATCCTTCCGCCCGGGTACTCTCCAACTACGGAGACTCCGGGAAATAATCTGACGGTTAACGGTCTCTAACCGTTTTAACCTATACTCCCTAAGGGCTCGGCAGAAATGCCGGGCCCGTCCTTTTTTGGTTCCAGCCAAAAAAACCAC
>DJXY01000197.1 GCA_002449915.1 Oribacterium sp. UBA6992 | reverse complement strand
AGGAGGGATCATTATGAAAAGAAGAGCATTGGCTGGTCTACTGGCAATCGGTATGGCTGCATCTCTTGCAGCATGCGGAGGCTCCAAGCAGACATCAACGACAGCGGCAGCATCCAGCACAGCAGAAACCAAGGCTGCAGCATCATCAGAGGCTGCGTCAACAGCTGCGGCAACTGAGGCTGCATCCTCTCAGGCAGAGTCCCAGGCTGCTAAAAAGGATTATGAGCCGGTAACGGTAAGAGTTGCCTATATGCCCAATATGGGTTCTGCAGCATCGCTCTTTGTAGGTATCGATCAGGGTTACTTTGCGGAATATGGTATCACAGTTGAGCCGGCAGAGTTCCAGGGCGGACCTGCAGAGATCACGGCGATGGCGTCCGGAGACATTGATATTTCCCAGATCGGTCATGGCGCACATGCACTCTGCATCGAGGGTCAGGCAAAGATTTTCCAGATGGATACCACGACATCTCTTGCAGATGAGGTGGTTGCCAACAAGGCGCATGGCATCGAGAAGGCAGAGGATCTCAAGGGTAAGACCATTGCGGTTGCTTCCGGTACTTCTTCTGAAATTATACTGCATCAGGTGCTTGCCAAGGCCGGACTTACTGATAAGGATGTAAACCTTGTGGAGATGGCAGTGGATGGTATGACAACAGCTATGGTTGCAAATCAGATTGATGCCTGTGCTACATGGAGTCCTAACACGGTTACTCTTAAGAATGCTTTAGGCGATAATTACCTCTCTCTGGGAAGCAACAAGGATTTCCTGGATCAGGCGATTTTCCCGTCAAGCTATATTACCACTGATAAATACGCTTCCGAGCATAAGGATGTGCTTGTAAGATTTGCTGCAGCTCTCGATAAGGCGCATGATTACCGTGCAGCACATACCGAGGAGACTGCCAAGGCACTTGCCAAGAAGCTGGATGCTCCGGAAGACACCATGCTCGCTTCCATTAAGGAAGGTGACTGGGAGACCATTACGCAGGTGGCAGGTGACATGGATGCTATTAAGAAGATCTATGAGACACAGCAGAATGTATTTATCGCTAACGGACGCATCAAGGACAAGGTTGATACCAACAACTATGTGATGTATGATGTGATGAAGGATGGATATGATCTGTACTCCCAGAACAAGTGATGTGATTACGCAGCTTGGACGTTGGTTTTATAAGACAGGACATGCTTCCATGATTTAAAGATCACGAAGCATACGCTGGAGTACTCTGAAGATCGTATTACCAAAATACAGAAGGGATAGTACTCAATGAGTGAGGCCGGATGCTCTGAAACAGGGCTCCGGCCTTTAAGGTACCTGCTATATGCTGATTATTACACTGATTATCTCGGCGCTGATCTTCCTTTTGATCGGAATAGTAAAACGAAATGACAGATCTATCTCCCTGCTTCTTTTAAGCGCCTCGGAAGCGCTGATGCTCGGGGGTATCATCGTTTACATTGCGATGATGGGAGGTACGGCAGCGAAGGAAGTGAAGCTTCTGTTCCTCACATCCTCGATACAGCATAGTCTGCGAGCTATGCCGATTCACCTGGATAAGCTGGGATATCTGGTGGCAGTGACAAGGCTTCTGTTTCCATGGTTTCTGCTACTGGTGTCTCTCGGATTTAGCAATACGCAGAGGATCAGGCGCAGAAGCAGGTGGATTAAGATACTGACGGCGATTCCGACAGGATTGTTTCTCGTTTATTATTATCCGCCGGTTTTTAAAAGCATTGCAGAATATCGCTTTGAGATGCAGGTCATCATGATGAAGATCGTATATTACTGGATCCTTGTGATGATTGCCTTATCCGCGGGGCTCTTGCTTCTGGAATATTTCCGGACGACAATTCCGATATTCCGGAGGGACTTTTTATATATCCTGCTGTATCTTTTTGCGGCGACAGCCTTGTATCTGGTCTATGCCACCAAAGATCCATCCCAGATTTACAATATGTTTATCTCGGAATACATCCAGCTCGGCATCAGCAATTACATCAGTGCGACGCTCAGCTCACGGGGATGGAATCTGCTGCTCATGATTACGGCTGCTTCTGTCCTTGCCGGAACCTATGGACTGCTTCACTATGTGCGGGTGGAGTATACGGAAAACCAGGAGGACCTTCGCCTGGAACGGCAGTTTGATCTTGCCGGGATGGGCGTATCGGTTTTTGCGCATGGTATGAAAAATCAGGTACTGTCAGCACAGGTTCTCCACAAGAGGATGAAAAAGGAGCTTGCCAAGGAATCCCCGGATCTTATGCTGATCCGGCAGTATGAGAGTGAGCTAAGTGACCTGAACAGCAGCATGAAGACAAGACTTGAGGAGTTTTATTCCACAGTCCGTAATAATGCATTGACGCTGGTTCCGGTTCCTGTAAGGGATGTGGTGGAGCTTTCGGCAAAGCGCTTCCGGGAAAAATATCCGGAAGGGAAGCTTGAAATAGAGCTTCTTACAGACCGGAAGGTGCTGGTGGACGTATCTGCTATTTCAGAGGCGGTCTATAATCTTTTAATCAATGGATATGAGGCTGCGCTTGCTGCAGGCAGTGCGGACCCCAAGGTTCAGCTATCGGTGCGTGCCGAACGGATCTGGACGGTATTTGCCGTGACAGATCATGGCAAGGGAATTTCCAAAGAACAGCGGCTCAGGATTTTTGAACCGTTTTATACGAGTAAAAGCAAAAATACCAATTGGGGTATGGGGCTGTTTTACGTGCGCAGAATCGTCCGTAAACACTTCGGGCATCTAAAGCTGGAGTCCATCGAGGGCAGGGGAAGTACGTTTCTTTTAATGCTTCCCAAGTATGGCGACTAGGTTTAATAAAGGTAAGACGATATTTACAATAAGGATTATACTTACAGTAAAGATGTAACTTATACCATGCAAACAATTGATTTGGATCAGGAGGGCAGGACATGGAAGACTTGAGTCATCAACTGATACGGGTCATGGTCGCTGAAGACATTGATATCCTGAGAGAGGATTTCTGCGAGACTATTAATGGCGAGGAAGACATGGAGGTGATCGGGGACGCGGCTACCGGTGCGGAA
>DJXY01000040.1 GCA_002449915.1 Oribacterium sp. UBA6992 | reverse complement strand
GATGGAAAATACCGCGGAATCTTCATCCCGGATATCCGGCCATTGCCGGTACCCAGACGCCGCTTTGATCTACATAATAGTGATCCGGAGTCCAGGCACCTGCAAGCATTGCACCATCTGCGTTAAGATAATAATACTGCTGATTCCAGAAGATCCAACCGGTTTTCATATAGCCGTGTTCATCAAAAAAATACCATTTTTCTCCGATGTACTGCCAGTTGTTTACAGTATAGCTTCGGTCGGCATTGCAGTACCACCAGCCTTGGGAGTCCTTGAGCCATGCGCCTTGAGAGCTTCCGGTGGGGCTTACAGAGGTGCTTATGGAGGTGCTTTTGCTAGCATCGTTTGAGGATGTGACACGGCCTTCTGCATTCGCACGTAATTTTGCTGCCTGCGTGGCTGTCAAGGTGATATCATCGGAGTAGATCCAGTCGCCTTTCTCCGGAGATGCGGCACGCACCCGGAAGCGATAGGTACCGGCTGCATCTATATATTTGGAAAAGTCATAGCTTTCTTTTTTAGATATCTGCGAGGTCACAAGGGAACTTCCTTTGTAAAGGCGCAGGTCATATTTTACTGCGTTTCCTTCCCAGGAAGCTTTGCCTGTAGATTTTGACAGGACCGCGTCACTTACCGTTGACGTATCGTTATAGGAGTGTTTACCGGAGCTATGAGATTTGGTGTCAGAATCCTGATCGGAATTTTTATCTGAGTCATGATCAGAGCTGCTTCCGGAGGTCTTTTTGGTCCTTCCGTTTTTATCCTTGTCTTTCACATCTATCCGGATTGTAAGTGTGCGGGAACCAGTGGTAAGATCTGTTATGTCAGACCAGGAATAAGCTCCGCCATAGATGGTAATATCAGATTTTTTAAAATCGCTGCTCCAGCTGTCACCGGATGAGGCCGTTACCTTAATATTCAGAATATCGTCGTCGGAAACAGAGCTTGTTACACTATATCGTGATGCAGCGGAATACTTGGATGCGGTTGCAGAGCTCCCGGAATCCAATACATATAGAGAACACTTCTTAAGTGTAGAAGCGAGAACACTGGTCGGTGTCAGACCAAGACTTAGGATCAGTAATGGCAGGATCATATATGGTTTATGCTTCATTGTAGGATTGCCTCCTTTACTATCTATAAATGCATCATAGCATGAAGCCGGAAAAATTATCTTGCGATGACTCGTCAATAAAATAACATTTTTGTAAATTTCATTAAGAATTTCTGAAAGCACAAAAGTCATGACAGGACATGTAAAGGAACAGCGTATACGAATATGGGATTTCATCGGAAAACATGAAAGAACAGCAAATGAAAGAGCCAGAGGAAAGAACTCGAAAGAACAAAAGAACATATAATGTGAAGCTCAAAATATAGAAGCATTTATGATATAATGTTTTAATCAGTGTCAGAAATATGGAGGATATGCCATGATGAATCCTGTAGAAATGATGAAAGCCGCGCAGGAATTTAAGAGATTTCAAAAGGACCATCCGAGAGTGGTCAGCTTTTTCCAATATGTAATGGCGGGCGGTGTCCCGGAAGGCTCTGTGATTGAGATCAGTGTTACAAAGCCGGGACAAAAAACCTTGACTACCAATTTAAAGGTTTTACCCGAGGATGTGGAAATGATAGAGCATCTTAAGAATCTGAAGGGCTGATCATGAGAGAGTCGGGTCATAACAATGCAGGCGAGAGCTACGGATGGCTTTTTCCGGATGGAAGCTTCCGGGAGAGTGACTGGGGAACGCATGGTGAGGAAGCAGAAAAAATCATCATCGAGCGAGGATGGAGCAGTGAGTATTATGCCGGTGTTTCCAATGCCCGGGATTTTTTATGCTCCAGGGGATTCTGCCTGATCCATAATCCGGGACGCTGGGATATCCGCATCACCCATATTTTACCTCTTACGGAACGGCAGCGAGATTTCCTCTATGCATTCTTTATGGATCTGGGTGAGAGGGAGAAGGCGGAGAAATACCTCAGGGAGGAATTTTAAATGTTTTTCTTTTTTGGCATCAACAATGAGAGTCACAAGCTGGACTTCCATCAGACCATCATCTGCCGGATCTGTGGCAGATATGGAAGCTACGAGGTTTATATGAACTGTATGGTTTTTTCTCTTTTCCTGATTCCTCTGTTCCGATGGAATAGGAAGTACTATGTTAAAACGAGCTGCTGCGGTTCTGTTTATGAACTGGATCCTGCGATAGGAAAGCGGATCGCCAGAGGAGAATCCGTAAGTATTCAGGATAATAATCTGTATCTTTTGCAGAAGGGCAGTTCACAAAATGACAGTCTGCATGCTGCAGGAAGCCATAAGAGATGCCCGAACTGCGGATATACTACGGATGATGATTTCAGCTACTGCCCGAAATGTGGTGCTAAGCTGGAGGAATCAGATGATTAAGAGGATTAAGCCCTTAAGGAGAATGAAGATATGAATCATAAGGAAAAAGCAGATATGCTTCACAAAAAAGGTTATAATTGCTGTCAGTCGGTGCTGCTTGCATTTCAGGATGAACTGGGTGTGGATCCGGAAACTTTGTTCCGGATCGGAGAGGGCTTTGGCCTTGGAATGGGCAATATGGATCAGACCTGTGGAGCGCTGTCTGCCGCGGTAATGATTGCCGGACTTAAAAATTCTGACGGGAATCTTGCGGAACCGAAGTCAAAACGTGCGACGTATCAGCTTGCAGACAAGCTGCAGAAAAGCTTCCTTGAAAAGTCGGGCGCACTTGTCTGCCGGGAGCTGAAAGGCATTGAAACAGGTAAGGTTCTGTGTCCATGCCCGGTGTGCATCAGCAACGCAGTCGAAATCGTAGAGGACATGCTTGCATCAAGAACTGATGAAAAATAAAAATGCTACGCTTCCCGGATTGCTTTTTGGAGCGTGTTGAGCACACGTTTTTTATCTCCACTCCACAAGGGTGCAATCAGCAGGCTTTTGGGACCGTCCCCGGTAATCCGGTGTACAACGGTTTCCGGCGGCAGCAGCTTAAGACAACGGACGATGATGTCGCAGTACTCCTCGAGTGTCATGACAGGAAATGGACAGCTCTCAAATTCCTCTGCAAGCTTCGTACCCCGGAGGATGTGCAGGAGCTGGAGCTTAATGCCGTGTAAAACAGGTTTCAG
>DJXY01000042.1 GCA_002449915.1 Oribacterium sp. UBA6992 | reverse complement strand
TGGATACGTTTGTCTGTCCGATGGTCCTTTTTTCCGGAGAACGGGCAGAATATGAGATTTACTTAGGAGAGGGCAAAAAGCCTGTTAAAACAGGCGTTCTGGAAGCTGGTGAAGCAAGAAACAATCGCGGGGATACCTACGATATTTTAAATGATATGTCGGACAAGCTGTCCGGAACCAATGACAATGAGCTCAAAAACGCAATGCTGCGGTATGTGCGTAACGAATCGGTGATTGATGAGCTTTTTGCAGGGAAAGGCAGCCGGAATGCATGAACTGGAGACGGAGAGGAGAATATTTCCTGTGAAACGATATATAGGAATTTCACTGAATGACGACTACGCGGACCTGTCGGTGAATGGGGAAACTTACACAGTATCCGTACCTACCGTGGTTTGTAAGGAAAAAGGCAGTGAACAGTGGCTGATTGGAGAAGCCGCGTATGAATCTACGTTAAAGGGCTCCGGCATTATTGTCGATAAGCTGATGAGTCTGCTTAAAAAGCACGGGACTGCGACCATTGAGAAGCATCGCTACAAGGCATCGGAGCTTATGACCGAGTTTTTGAAACGGCTGATTCTGGAAGGCCTTTATGGGCTGCGATGCCAGGAAGCCCGCATTTCTCAGACGGATACAGAAGTGACTTCGGACGCTGACGCGGCGGAGGCAGAGACAACACGGGAAGGCACGGGATCGGATCCGAATGCTGCAGTAACCGCGGAGTCGGCAGAGGCGTCAGAAAAAAAACCGGAGGAGAAGCCGGAGCTTAAGACAGATTTTGAGACAAAGCCTCAGCTTCCGGAAAGACCTGCCAGTATACCGATTGATGAGCTGCTTGAGGAAATCGGGGTGATCTGTATAAGCATCCGGAAGCCGGAGGAGGAGATGATTTCAGAGCTCCGTAAGGCACTGCTCCGCGTGGGTATTCCGGACAAAAAAATTCACATTTTGAGCCATACAGAGAGCTTTGTCCGTTTTGTACTGAAACAGGATAAAAATCTCTATAACCGCATGGTAGGATTGTTTGAACTCTCCAATCAATGCTTTTATTACTATGAAATGCAGGTTTCGCGCGGGTCGAGGAAATATATCGTTGCGGATTCCGAAGCGGAGGAAGAAGCATTTCGACTGGATATTCTTAAAACCGAAGCCGGGCAGAAGATCGGGGATAAAATCCTTCGCTCCTGTGCGGAGCGGATCATGGAGCGGAAGTCTTATGCGTCCGTGTTCCTTGCAGGTAAGGGATTTGAATCTACGGAGTTTGCGCCGGATTTTATGAGCTATATCTGCTCACGCCGCCGCGTCTGCATTGAAGCCAGACTTTTTGCGCTGGGAGCGGAATACTATGCCGAGGACATTGACAACGGAGTAACAGATGAGTATATGATTCTCTGTGATACCCGTGTGAGCTCTGATGTAGATGTCAAGGTGATTGCGCAGGAGAAGGAGAGACGTCTGCCGATCGTAAGCGCAGGATCCAGCTGGCTGGAAGCAAAATCCTGCTGCCATATGATACTGGATCAGCAGAATTACATTGACTTTCAGGTGACTCCGCTGGTAGGATACCGGAAGCCGGTGCAGCTCAGGATGATGCTGGATGGATTTCCGGAGAGAGAAAACCGTACGACCAGGATTAAGATGAGTACAGAATTTCTGGACGCAGACCGTCTTAAAATCACGGTCCGGGATGAGGGATTTGGCTCGCTGTTTCCTGCAACGGATACGGAAATCTCTGAGGAGATTAATTTGAGAGAAACGCTGGAGAGAAACTGAGATGGGACTTTTACTATGTACAGAATATGCGGAGCATCCGTATCATTATGAAAAGCTGGATGTAGATTTGTGGTCCATCCAGGAGCTTTGCTATGTGCTGTACCATTACCCGGTGATTATACCGGAGGATTTTGTGGATAAGCGGCTCATTAACTGGCTTAGAGGAGAGCTTCAGCTGGAAACGCTTGCTGCAAAGCTTGAGCAGTTTATGGGTGCTGGTGAAAACCGGGATGCCATGATTCTTATGATTCTCAGGGAAGGCAATTATTATACGCAGGTGGAAATTGCCACCTTTGCACAGGAGCTTCGGAGACTGAAGGAAATCGACAGAGCATCCTTTAATGAACTGCTGGGAGATACCTTTTTCCGTATGGGAAAGTATGGCCGAGCAGTAGAGTCCTATCAGGAGTCAGTTCAGGAGGGCAAAGATCCCAGGGTACAAATGAAGCTTGGAGACAGTTATGTGACCGTAATGGAGTTTCGCAGAGCCTCTGACCTTTATGAGGAAATATATATCGAGACCAACAGCGAGAAGCCGTTACAGAAGCTTTATTTCCTTAACAAGCTGGAGCCGTCTGTCAATACCATTTCAAAATATGTAAATTATATTGATACTGCCAAGCTTAGTGACTGGGAACATACCTATGATGCTGTACTAAAAAAGGTAGAAAACTCGGAACGGGTGGATAAAATCAATAAGATATATCAGCAAGGTTCTGTGGAATTCCGCAAAGCAGCCGCAGAACTGATTCATAAATGGAAAAGAGATTACAGAGATAAGGTCTGAGAGGAGAGAGAATGAAAGAACTTGCAAAGGCGTACAATCCAGCTGAGGTCGAGGATCGCATTTATGACATGTGGATGAAGGGTGACTATTTCCATGCGGAGGTTAACCCTAACAAAAAACCGTTTACCATTATGATGCCGCCACCCAATGTGACAGGACAGCTGCATATGGGTCATGCC
>DJXY01000041.1 GCA_002449915.1 Oribacterium sp. UBA6992 | reverse complement strand
GCGCTGGCCGGATCGCCGTTGTAGGAAGCGGAGAGCTTGTCCACTTCGTCCAGCACCATCACCGGGTTCGGCGCGCCGCATTTGTGAATCCCGTCGATAATCCGTCCCGGCATGGATCCGATATAGGTCCGCCGGTGGCCGCGGATATCCGCCTCATCCCGGACGCCGCCCAGGCTCACGCGGACATATTCCCGCTTCAGCGCTTTCGCGATGCTGCGTCCGATGCTGGTCTTGCCGGTGCCCGGCGCGCCCACGAACAGCAGGATGGAACCCGACTGTTCCCGCTTGAGGTTCATCACCGCGATCTGCTCGATGACACGGCGCTTGACCTTCTTCAGACCGTAGTGATCCTCTTCCAGGACTTCCCGCGCCTCGTCCAGATCGATGATCTCGGGCTCCGTCTTCTTCCAGTTCAGCGAGGTGACAAAGTCCAGATAGTCATAGAGCATGCCGTACTCCGGGGACTTGTTCCCCTCCTGCTTCAGGCGGTTGAGCACCTTGGTTGCCTCCGCCCGGGCCGTCTCGTTCATGCCGGATTCTTCGATCTTCCGCTGGAATTTCTGCACGTCGGTCACGTTTTCCGGATGCATTTCGTCCAGCTCCTTCTGCAGGTAATCAATCTGTTTTTTGAGTGCCTGCTCCCGGTACAGCTTCTGATAATCCTCCTGCTGCGCGGACTGCGCGTCGGTAGTAACCTTGGTCACCTCGATATATTCATAGATGATCTTTTCCAGCATCTTAAAGCGAACCGACTGGCGATCCTCTTTAAGGACGTTGTAGCGCTCCTCGTTAGAGATCGTAAGCCACGGACTCAGGATCGATGCCGCCTCCTCGATCGTTGTATACTGATCAATATAGGTCTGCATCACGCTGCCCCAGCGGAACCGGCTTGCCAGCTCCTTAAAATCCTCCTTGATCTTCTGAAGCTTCACATGGCTCTCTTCCGGATCCAGATCCATCACATCATACAGCCGGGAACCGGTAACTTCTATCGTATGGTCCTCGCGAATGTTGATTTCATCGAGATTGACGCGGTCCTCGGTCTTGATGACAACATAACCCTCCTGCGAAATCTCCTGTACCGTGCCGGCAACACCGATCGGGTAAAAGCTGTCCCTGGTGATCTCATTGAGTGCCTGCTCCTTCTTAAGGATCACAAAGATAATGTCATCTCCCTGCTGCGTCTTGTCTCCTGCCAGAGCACGGAAGATTGCGGTTTGAAAATATGTATTGGAATGCGGTAAAACCAGCACATTATATACGGGTATTACTGTCATGTCATGTCCTCCTGTATCTTTGCCTTGAATGACGGTATAGCTTCGCCTGCCGGATGCTTTTTTTATAATTTCTGCCGTAAAACGTCCAATTCCATCTCTGATGCTCATAAGCTTCCTGTCTTCTGTCTATATAAATAAAGCCCTTTGTTAGCAATCAGTATTATAGAGTGCTAACTGTAAGATAAAGAATAACACCGGGAATATCCGGTGTCAATCTTGTTAACAAAACTTTTATATTTTAAGACTTTGCTTTATTTTGCTTTATCCCGATTATCGTCTGCGTTATAATTTTGTTTTGATCATTGGTTTTTATTTTGCCCATGATTCTGCTTTTTATTTTTTTAAATATCCGTCGATAATTTCACTCAGCTCTGCATAGTATCTTGCTGCAACCGGCGTCGGGACTCCTGTTTCCTTACCCTTCCGGATCAGTGCACCAAGGAAGGCATCCAGCTCTGTCCTGCGATGTGCCTCTACATCTCTCCGCATCGAGCTCGTTGCCGTATCCTGCTGTGCCGTCATGACAAAATGAAATTTGGTGTCCGCGAGTCCCTCCGGGAGATGAACGTGCAATGCAAGGCCGACCGCATTCGCCTCACGTAAGATGGCATGCAGATCCTCCTGGTACTTAGTATTTTTCCGGATATCTCCGGAGCAGATCAGATACCGCGCCGTAATCGTATTAAATCCACAGTTCAGGATATACTTCTGCCAGATCTCGCTCTCGATATCCTCTGTGTAGCGGGCATCAAAGCCACAGGACTTGAGCAATGCATATGCCTGTTTGGACGCATCTACATGGCGGGCATCCTGCTCCTTACTCCCGAGAAAGATATGTGTATACTTACCGGATTGTTTTGTGGAGCCATCCGGCTCTGCCGCACTGATCGTATAAATCAGTGCATCCACGACAATCGCCTCCGGAAACAGCTTCCGTAAATGATCTCCGGGCTCTACACCATTCATTACCGGAATCAGCACCGTGTCCGGTCCCACAGCAGGGCGAAGCTGCCCGGCAAGCTCCTCAAGCGAATAATTTTTAACACAGACAAAGATAAAATCCTGAGTTCCGATCTCCTCTCCCTGCTCTGTCACTACTGCCGGGTGCGTTACACTGTCTCCATAAAAATCACTATGCAGAATTACACCCTGCTGCTGAAGCTTCTTAAGGTGCTCGCCGTGCGCAATGAGGCTCAGATTCTTGTCATATTTTCTGCCCAGCATTCCGGCAAGCATACCACCGATACCGCCAATCCCCGCCACGCAGATTTTTGCTGTATTGAAATCCATATTGTTATCTTTCATTTCCATAAAATGTTTTCCTACTATATTAATTATAATGCCTTACGATATTATGATGCCTGTACTTAATGCAGTAGCTGCACTACACTGCTGTCTTTTCTTATTGTATTTTCTATTAGCGCATTTTGTCTACATTTTCTGCTGACTACATTTTCTATCAGCTGCCTTTTCTGCTTGCTTGCACGAAACGTTATGTCAGATCGTCCAAATCCTCCCAGCGGAAGATCTGCTCCTCCGGGACCATCTGCCGGAGCCGGTCCACGAGAAACCGCTCCATCTCCTCCGTAAGCTCCTCAGGATAATGGTAGACGCCATGATCATTCACATAAGGATACTGCACCACAGCTGAATCCGGCATATTTTTCCGCATTGCCTGCAGATACTCCTGCGACAGCCGGAACGATCCGACACTGACATCGCGAATCCGATCCATGGGTATCGCACACGCTACCTGCTCCAGCATGCTGCCATAGGCTTCCTTCCAGTCCGGGCAGTACAGCATCGGATCAAAGCAGAGCCGCACCGGAAATCCCAGCTCCAGTCCCCGCCGGATGCTTGCAAGCCTGCCTGCAAGACTTCCCGTGTCATGCTCGTAAGTCCGTATGATCCTCTCAGGGGACAAGGTCCAGGCAAAAATATTCCGATCAGATAAGGTCGCTGTATCCCAGAAAAAATTCGCGGCGCTTTTGGTGCGGATCTCAATCGAGAGCCCCGGATGCTCCGCCGTAAATTTGGTCCATTCCCGGACATAGCCTGTGCACGCTTCCATCGCAAGGAGGTCCGTATCATAAGACACACAAAGATAGACTGCATGCTTCTGAAGCAGCATTTCCACCTCCCGGAAGATATCCTCAAGATTTAGAAACAGTACAATATTTCCGGACGGATACATCCCCTTTAAATAACAGTATTCGCAGTCAAAGACACAGTTCATCATGGACGAGCTGTAATAAAAGTGCTCGTTTCCAAAGCTCTGGCAGACCGGCGCGCCGGGATACACAAGCTGTCCCTCCTTACATGCAAGGATCAGCGCCCGCGTTTCATGCTGCAGATGGTAATTCTGTTTCCGCCGGTTAAAAACGTCCTTATAATGATGGATCGGGATGACCTTGGCATTGGGGAATTTTTTAAGGATCTCTGCGGTACGGCTCAAAACCCGGACTCTGTCCTCAACGTAGATATGGGAGAACGGCTTCATCAGACAGTTCCCCGCCCTATCTGAGTATTGCATGTTTGATTTCATTCAGCACCTTCTTCCCTGCTCTCCGGTCTCCTGTCGGCAGTTTCCCTGTCTTGCGGAGTTCAT
>DJXY01000058.1 GCA_002449915.1 Oribacterium sp. UBA6992 | reverse complement strand
GTTCTCTGATAACTTCATGACACTGTTCAGAGGAGAGCTGCAGTCTTACCTTGAGTCTCTTGGATTTAAGCCGGAGAACATTGAGATCGTAGATGGCGCCAATGACCAGGCAACACAGACCAACCAGATCCAGAACTTTATCACTTCCGGAGTAGATGTTCTGATCATCAACCCGGTTAACTCTTCTTCCGCAGCAACCATCACAGATATGGTTCAGCAGGCAGGCATCCCGCTGGTTTACATCAACAGAGAGCCGGATAAGGATGAGGAGAAGAGATGGGAAGACAATAACTGGGATGTAACCTATGTTGGATGTGATGCACGTCAGTCCGGTACATTCCAGGGCGAGATCATTGCCGAGCTCCCGGATAAGGGTGATATCAACGGTGATGGCAAGGTTTCCTACATTATGATCGAGGGCGATCCTGAGAACATTGATGCACAGTACAGAACAGAGTATTCTGTTAAGGCTCTGACCGATGCAGGTATCAAGGTTGAGGAGCTGGATGATCAGGTTGGTAACTGGGATCAGGCACAGGCACAGTCTCTTGTTGCTAACTCTCTTGCGCAGCATGGCAAGGACATCGAGGTTGTATTCTGTAACAATGATGCCATGGCTCTCGGTGCAAAGCAGGCAATTGAGGCAGCAGGCGAGACGATCGGCAAGGACGTATATCTTGTAGGCGTTGATGCTCTGCAGGAGGCTTGTGAAAATGTTAAGGATGGTTCACAGACCGGTACTGTATTTAACGATCATATTTCACAGTCTCATTCCGCAGCTGATGCAGCAGTGAACTATATCAAGGGCGCTGGCAATCCTCATTACATCGGATGCGACTATGTAAAGGTTACCAAGGACAACGTTGATGATATTCTTGCTTCCCTTGGCTAAGCATGGTGACGATAATTACAAAGTAAAAAAATAGGAGTGCGGGTGCAAGGTTCTGCACCCACGCTCCTTTTTAAACAGAAATTCGCTTGGGAGGACAAAATGGCGGAATATAAACTGGAACTGAAAAACGTGTCTAAGTCATTCCCCGGTGTTAAAGCGCTGGATCATGTCAATCTCGCGGTTCGTCCAGGTACCGTTCATGCACTTATGGGAGAAAATGGTGCCGGCAAGTCCACTTTGATGAAGTGCTTGTTTGGTATTTACCATATGGATGAAGGGGAAATTTATCTGGATGGTGAAAAGGTGACGATCTCAAATCCTGACGATGCCATGAAAAAGGGTGTTGCCATGGTGCACCAGGAGCTTCAGCCGGTTTTGGCAAGAAATATTGCCGAGAACATGTATCTTGGACGGTTTCCGGTACATAAATACGGACCGCTGCAGGTAATTGACCACAAGACAATGTTTGAGGAAACCGAGAAATGGCTTAAGGAACTGGGACTGGATTATAATCCTAAGGCACTTCTCAGCTCTCTTTCCATCGGACAGATGCAGATGGTGGAAATTGCCAAGGCAGTTTCCCATGAAGCAAAGGTCATCATCTTTGATGAGCCGACTTCATCGCTTTCCGATAAAGAGGTTGATTTCCTTTTTAAGGTAATGAATGATCTCAGGGATCGTGGGGTTTCCATGATCTATATTTCCCATAAGATGGATGAAATCAAGCGGATTTCCGATGATATTACCATCATGAGAGATGGTACCTATATCGGTACATGGAGAGCAGCGGAGATGTCCACAGAGGACATCATCACCAAGATGGTAGGCCGTGAGCTTACGCAGATTTATCCGGATCATGACCATGAAATCGGGGATGTGGTTCTGGAGGCAGAGCATGTAACCTCCATTCTTCCGAAATCCTTTAAGGACTGCACCTTTAATGTAAGGAAAGGTGAGATTCTCGGCTTCGGCGGACTGGTCGGCGCACAGAGAACAGAGCTTATGGAAGGTATCTTTGGCATACGACATCTTGCGGAAGGTACGGTTAAGGTAGATGGCAAGGAAGTAAAAATCAAGCGTCCAAAGGATGCAATGGATGCCGGGATCGGTATGATCACAGAGGATCGGCGTGGCAATGGTATTTTTGGATGTCTTTCCATAAAAGATAACGTAGGTATTTCCATTTATAATAAGCACCTGGAGGCAGGCTTTGTACTGAATCATCCGGAAATCAATCATATTGTGGATGACAGTATTAAGCAGCTCTCGATCAAGACCCCGAGTATGCAGCAGCATATCGAGAACCTCTCTGGCGGTAATCAGCAGAAGGTTATCGTAGCTAGATGGCTCGCCAATGATCCGGAGATTCTCATCATGGATGAGCCGACACGAGGCATTGATATCGGCGCAAAGCATGAGATCTATGAAATCATGGAAACGCTTGCCCGCCAGGGTAAGGCAATTATCATGATCTCCTCTGAGATGCCGGAGCTTCTTGGTATGGCGGATCGGGTATATGTAATGTGCAATGGTAAGATCACCGGTGAAATTACGGACAAGGAAGATATGACACAGGAGAAGGTCATGACTTTCGCAACGCAGTTCTGATCGGCAGGTATCTATAAATGTTAAAGGGGAAATAAAATGCAAAAGACTCAGAAACAAAAAGTCACCGACTTTCTTATCAATAACGGTGTCATCATTGTAATGATCATCCTCGTAATCTATACAGGACTGACCACCAAGAACTTCTTGACTCCAAACAACTTCTTAAACCTCCTCGCCAACATGTCATATCGTCTGGTTATCGCACTTGGTATTTCGGGCTGCGTAATCACCGGCGGATGTGATCTGTCCGGTGGACGTATGGTAGGCTTTGGTGCATGTCTCGCAGGAACGCTGCTGCAGAAGCAGGATTACAGCGGACGGTTCTTTAAGGATGGCTTTATGGCAAGCATTACGCCTATGAATCCGTTCGTTGTACTGCTTCTCGTTATGCTGATCTGCGCATGCTTCGGTGCAATCACAGGCTGGTTTATCGCATATCTCAGTGTTCCTCCATTCATTTCCACACTTGCAATGATGGAAATTATCTATGGTATCGGACTGATCTATACCGGTGCAACACCTCTTGGCGGTTATATTACCGGATATACCATTTTCTCCACAGGACGTTTCCTCGGTCTCAGCTGGCTGATCTGGATGGCGGTTGGTATGTCTGCGATCACCTGGTTTATCTATAACATGACCCGTCATGGAAAGTATATGTATGCAATCGGTGGAAATGTACAGGCAGCTGAGGTTGCAGGTGTACCGGTAAAAATAACACTTCTTATTATCTATGCCAAGGCATCCGCATTTTTTGCAATGGCAGGCTTTATGCTTGGCGCCAAGGCCGGCGGTGCATCCATTAATACCGGACTTTCCTACGAGATGGAAGGTATCGCAGCTTGTGCACTCGGCGGTGTATCGGTTACCGGCGGACGTGGTAAGGTTTCATCCGCAATTGTCGGTGTTGCCGTACTGGAGCTCTTAAAGGTAGCTCTCCAGTTCCTTGGAGTGGATGCCAACGCACAGTATATCGCCATCGGTATTGTAATCTTTGTTGCAATTTCACTGGATATCCGTAAGTACGTTCAGAAGAAGTAATCAGAGGCTGGATGTACCCGCTTTGGTAATTGCCCCAAAGTAATAGACAAGCTATAATAAAGACTGTGGCATATGTCACAGTCTTTATTTTTTAAAGAAAATCAGAGGCTTCCATCATATTTTCCAAAAAGAGGATCAGAACTATGACAGCATTTCTTGAGCAGCATGCAATACAGATTTTACTTTGCGTTTTAATTGTTTATGAAGCAGTGCGGCTTCTTGTATTTAAGGATATTGACTCCATTCGTCCCAAGGAGTGGGGACCGGTAAAGGAAGAGTTCCGGGATGCCTATGCCAGAGAAATGGGGATTCTTATCCTGGTCTTTGGCTTATGCATGATCGGGATGGCTGTGATCAGTCTCTATGACGGGCTTATGTCTCTTTTATTTATTTTACTTGCAATTGGTGTGACGTTTTACCGCTTCAACAGAATTGAAAAAAAATACGGTAATGAAAACCACCATTATAAGAGCTGAGGACCGGAGAATATGACACAGGAAGCAATCAATCAATATTCTGTCATGCTTGTGGATGATGAGGAGGATGTTGCAAAGACCATCATCAATAAAATCAACTGGGATGCTCTCGGTTTTACTGTCCAGGGATATGCGCATAATGGACTGGAGGCACTGGAGCAGGCAGAGGAACACCAGCCGGATGTTGTCATGACAGACATTAAAATGCCATATATGGATGGACTGGAATTAAGCCGGAGGCTGAAAAAGCAGTATCCATCGGTT
>DJXY01000003.1 GCA_002449915.1 Oribacterium sp. UBA6992 | reverse complement strand
CTGATCCGGCTGAAGGATCCTCCGGCTCTCCGTCACCTGACTGCGATCCGGAAACACCATCGTGACAACAAGAAATGAAGTAATGGCAAAAACATTCATCCTCACTGCCCCATAGGCTGTGCCAATTCTCGTCAACGTGTCCTCAACGCGGCTGATTTCCGCACCGGAAGACAGCAAAAGCTCTCCCATGTCCATAAGGTCATGGAGAAGAATCTGTTTCTCCGTATCTTCCAGGATGAGATTCCTGTTGTCCTTCACCATATTCTGCCGCTCCCTGTAAATTATGCAAATTTGCTTTTTCTATGTTCTGTTTTATGCCTGCATCATAACATACTTTTTATGAGTTACAAAGTATACAGTGCACAGTAAAATCTGAAGGATCGAAATGCACGGATTATGCCCTGCATGTATAAATTCAATATACAGATGTTTAAAAAGCAAGCGCTTTTACATATGGTCTTGTGCTGTTACCATGTGGTCTTATGCTCATCTGTCACTTCACCGCTGATCGGATCTACAAGATAAAATCCCATCAGCCTGGTATCCATGCCATCGGCTAAATAGACCTTTTCACATACAATTTCAAGCTGCTTTTTGCCCGCAGTATTCAGATCGTCCTGGTTTTGGTTTGGATTTGGCTCTGTACTGGTATCTTTGACACCATTATCGTAAAGCCTCAGTTCATAATCTATCGTGCTTCCGTCAACTATTTCAGCGCCGGAACTCATACGCGCATAGAGATTTCCCTTGGCATTGGCATCATAGGAAATGCTGAGATCCGGATATACATTATTTTTCTGAAGATACTCATAGACCCGCTGCATCGCATTCTGCGCTGCAAAACCATCGTCAATAAAACTCTCCTCACTAACGCCGGTATCAAATTCCTCCAGGTTGGATGTTCCTGTTTCAGATGTCTCTCCGGCAGATGTCTCCGTATCGAATGCTTCTGTTCCGGATGCTTCCGTGACGTCCGTCTGCGTTTTAGAAGCCTCTATTTCAGATGCTTCCATATCCGATGCTGCGGTTTCTGTCTCCCACACATCCTCTGTGGTATCCGCGGATGAAGCATTCGCATCCGTAAGCCAGTCCGGATACGTATAAATGTCTTCCATGATCATAAAATTAGGAGCGCGGTAATACCTGGTCACACCGTTTCCGCCATAGCTACTTTCCATTGCAAGGTATGTATAGCGCCTCCCCGTCCACGGGTCGCATGTATCCCGCGCAAGAACCTTCTCCTCATCAAAAGTGAACGCCGAAAGGACTGTGATTCCGGCAAACATAAGCATTAGTATCTCCCATACAATGCCTCTTAGAATCATCGCCAGGAATTGCAGCTTCCCACGCGGACGATCTGTGCCACGACGTCCTTTTTCAAAAAGCCATAAGGCACAGGTACCTAAGGCAAGGATACACATACCTGCCGCACTGCCTGCAATGAATGCATAATTGCTGCGCAGATACCAATCGGAGGATAAGCTGTTTTGCAGTGTGAAGAAAAAAACGAAATGTGCCAGCATAAGGCCCATCAACAGCGGAAGCCAGAGTTTGGCTTTAGGTCCAATATGGACTGAAGAAATTGACTCGATCAGCTGCGTCTTACGTTCCGCCGCAACCTGACTGCTTTCCTCCATCCAGGCTTTTACAACCGCATCCGCCGGAAAACTGCCGGATGCATCTGAAATTCCGGAATATCGTATGTACCAGTCTGCCACCGATAGCTCCGGAGCTTTGGATAATTCCGCCCCAGTTGCATTCGCGTGGCCGGACTCCGGCGAAGCCGTTAAATTATGCGCTAAAACCTTCGCAGCAATCCGGAGAAGTGCAAACAGTTTAAGCTGAGATGCACTGAGCTTTGCTGTGTTAATTTCATCCAGTGCTGCTTCCGCACGCGACGAATCATCCATCAAGATATCAAGCCTTGCCATCGCAAGCAGCGACGTAACACGCAATCCTTCTTTTTTATGAAATCCATACCAGTATCTGTAAAGGTTAAAATCATGCCGGCCCTGGGATGAAAGACCGTCAGCGATGTGCACCAAAAGATTATTGACAAAAAGTAAAAGACTTACAATCGTAATAAACAGTGAGAGGAGAAGACCGAGAAGCCCCCAGAGCTTCACTGCCTCCAGCTTATAATCCATGTAAATCAGATAAAATCCGATACTAAGCCAGCCTACCGGCATAAGAAGCGTTGAAAGGATACGCCAGAGCACAGCAAGTCTTTTACCTCTCTTGTGCCATTGGTATCCACTGAGACCATGCCTCGAATGATACATATTCTGATTTTCCCATTCGCTCCTCTGAACCATTTCCGCCCTCAACTCTAGCTTTGTCTTATTATTCTGTTCATCAAAATTTCTTCCAATTGGAATATCTCATCGCGCCCAATCATTGCTTCTTTGCCTTTGCAGGCTGCTTTACTCTCTATGATCAATCTTCCCATGGTTTCTCGGGCTTTCCTAATAGCGACGGGTCAACGTAAGCGTATCTATTTGG
>DJXY01000191.1 GCA_002449915.1 Oribacterium sp. UBA6992 | reverse complement strand
CGATATGATGGAAAACAATCCGGATAATATCCTGATTTTCGGCAATTCATCGCTCAATGTAATGTACGATTCCATTTCCCGCTCTATGACGCACGGCGTAATGGGCAACACGCCCTGGTGCAAGCTGGATAAGGTTAAATGGCTGTGCCCTGTACCCGGATATGATCGTCATTTCGGCATCACCGAATATTTCGGCATTGAGATGATCAATGTGCCTATGTCGGAAACCGGTCCGGATATGGATATGGTAGAGAGGCTGGTTGCCGAGGACGAGGCAATCAAGGGCATCTGGTGTGTACCGAAGTACTCTAATCCGCAGGGATACAGCTATTCTGACGAGACAGTGAGACGCTTTGCAAGGTTAAAGCCGGCGGCGAAGGACTTCCGTATTTACTGGGACAATGCCTATGGCATTCATCATCTCTATGATCATGATCAGGACTACCTGATTGAGATTCTTGCAGAGTGCAAGCGGGCAGGAAATCCTGATCTTGTATATAAGTTTGCGTCTACCTCCAAGGTTACGTTCCCGGGCTCCGGTATTGCAGCGCTTGCCACATCATCCAATAATCTGGAGGATATCCGTAACCAGTTAAAGCATCAGACAATTGGATATGACAAGGTAAATCAGCTGCGCCATGTAAGGTTTTTTAAGGATATCCATGGCATGGTGGAGCATATGAGGAAGCATGCGGATATCATCCGTCCGAAGTTTGAAATGGTGGAGGATATCTTTGAGAAAAACCTGGGAGGTCTTGGAATCGGATCCTGGACCAAACCAAGGGGAGGCTATTTTATAAGCTTTGAGACCATGGACGGCTGTGCCAAGGCGGTTGTTGATAAGTGCAAGAAGGCAGGAGTTAAGTTGACCTCTGCAGGTGCAACCTTCCCATACGGCAAAGACCCGCATGACAGTAATATTCGTATTGCACCAACCTATCCGCCGATTGAGGATCTTAGGACTGCGGCACAGCTTTTTACACTTTGCGTAAAGCTTGTCAGTGCTGAAAAGCTTCTCCATGAGATGCAGGAAGGTACAGCAGTGAAGGCTGAGAGTACAGTAAAATCAGAGGATGCATCTAAGCAGTCCTGATTTCGGACAGAATGTCCGGTTTTGATAAAAGAAAAAGAAATATCGAAATCAGCATAAAAAAGCTCCGAGGATGATCCAGTGATCTTTTCCGCGGAGCTTTTACTGTCCTAAGCTTTGACAGGATTGCCTTAATACTTTATATTTTGTGCTTCTGTTTATCGTTCTGTTTATTGTTTCCTGCCAGTTTGATTTTACATTGCCTAAAGAGTTTTCCTTATCAGGCGAGCGGCATATAGGACATATAGATAGATCAATCGGATTAACCCAGGAGCTGCTTTATGATATAAGCATAAATTTTCTGATTTTTTTCCGACCAGCGGGAGCACATAAGCTCTGCAGATTCCTTATCCGGGACATTAAGCTCCAGAGAGTAGAGGATAGAGTTTTCCTCCCGTACCTCCATCTGGACAATATAATTACCATCATCGGTTTCAGAATAGTCGGTATAATTAGAGGACTCGGCACGTAAACGGATTTTGTTTTCCTTAAGAAACCGGTCCATATCCTCAATTGCGCCGCTGGTGATTTCGCCCTTAAAAAACTCCAGGGTATCAGAGCCCTCGCGTGTAATCTCATAGCGTGTGGAATTGCGGGAGGAGTGCGCGGTAATCAGCTTGGCTTCTACCAGCTCGGAAATTGCCTGCTGGAGGGTAAAATATGTGGTATATTCATAATCCAGAAAAAATCCGCTCAGCTGATTGTTGGTCAGAGGATAGTTAACGGATTTTAAAAGATATAGAATCATCAGCTTATAAAGAGTCAGGGGTTCGGTGATCATATATTCTCCTTTGAGAAAGAGCATAAGCTGCTCAAGTCTCTTTATCTTATCAGGAAGAAAGAATGATTGCAATTATTAAGATAAGCACTTTAACTGGAGAGCCTCCTGTGCTAAAATAAACACTTACGGAGAAAAAAGCATGAAAGAACGTATTAATAAACTTGCCCGAGGAATCGTCGATATGATTTCCCCGGAGCTTAAGATGTCCAAAGACCGTTTTGAGGGGACGTTATCCGCAGGTGAGATCTCAAAATTTGATATGGTGCTGACATCGGAAAACGGTGTGCAGTTAAAAGGGCTGATATATTCGGATAATCCGAAGGTAACAGTCCTTAAAAGTGCGTTCGGAGGTGTGCGCACGCGGATTTTCCTGTCGGTTGATGCAAGGGGGCTGGAGAGTCGTAAAAAGCTGGAAGGAAAACTTACGGTAGTAAGCAATGCGGGAGAGCTTGAGATCCCGTATGTATTTTACTTGAAATCTCGTGCCAGAGATGAAGAAGCAGCTTTGGACAGTGCTGCGGATTTCCGCCGTCTGTTTGAGGAGGATGAGGAACATGCCATCCGCGTTTTTGACACGGATGATTTCCGTCATGCTTTTTTTATGCAGGATTCCAGAACCCGGGCGATTTATGACGGGCTGCGGCATGGGAAAAACAAGAGAATTGCGGTCATCGAGTTCTTGAAGGCATTGCATGAGGCACCGGAGCTTTCCGGACATAACCCGGAGTTTACGGATACTGCCGTGATGGCTCAAGCCGCTGCGGGAAGTTTAACAGAGGATGCCGGAGAAGGACAAAATAATATAAAAGTTGTTGCAGATTTAAAAAATGCAGCACTTGTTGAAGCTTTGGCAGATCAGTATATCAAAGAGGAAAGAGTGGATCGGGAGGCATTCCGGGTTTACAGCAAAGCCATCAGTAATGGGTCAAGGATTACAAGACTGTATGAATACTATCTTTACGCTCTGCCGGAGGAGTATACGGATCCATTACCAAGAGAAGTATATCTGTACTTTGCCTTTGAAAACAGTATTGATGATAAGGTCAAGCTTCCGCTCTTTTATAATGTCCTTTTGAACTTCAGCACAGATACGGATATTTACCAGAGGTTTGAACGCAAAATACAAGAATACGCAATTGACGAGCTGCTTCACTCAAGAATCAATGACAGACTGGCGCTCATCTATGACCGGATGATTTTTGCGGAAATGGTGGATGAGCATATTGCTGAGGTTCTGCCTGCGATTCTCTATGCTTGTAAGATCCGGACAGAGGATCGTCGTGTGACAAGTGTGGTGGTCAAGTATCAGGAGCTTGATAAGGAAGAAGTCTTTCGTTTAAGAGATGGAGCTCAGTATGTGCCACTGTACTTTGACAATGCGATGATCCTATTTCAGGATAGCTTTGGCAACCGTCTTATGGACATTGCTTATGAAAAGACCAGAGTCATGCATAAGCCGGAGCTGGAGGAGAGATGCTTTACGGTCTATCCGGAGCACCCGGTGCTGAAGCTTGCATATGCCCGGGAGATCGCGAAAAATGGCATTAAAAATGAACGAGAGCTCCTGGCAATCGAGGAAGCAGCAAGTACTGCAGGGATTTCACCATTATATCGTTCCTGGCTGTACACGGTCATCCTGCGTTACTATGAAGGTTTAAATGGAAACAGCAAGGATGAGCTTAACGAACCGGATATTGCATTCCTTAAGACGATTCCATCGGAGAACCTGACAGATATGGATCAGAGAGCACTTGTACGCGCGCTGATCAGAACAAAACAGTATGTGCTCGCATTTCATGATATGATTCTGCATGACATCAGAGATCTGGATCGGAAATATCTTGAGAGGCTGCTGGGATATATGGTTTTAAATAAAACGCAGGAGGATGCCGGCGTGCTGACACTTTTCTGCATGGATCTTTTTAACTCCGGCAGCAAAAATGCGGATGTACTTCAATACCTCCTGGAGAACTATAACGGAAGCTCCAGGGAAATGCTCCAGGTATTAAAACGCGGGACTCAGCTTACCTTGGACATTGCTTCGATGGCGGAGCGGCTCCTGGCGCAGATGCTCTTTTCCAGATCAGATGAAGGCATAGACTATGTCTATGAGCGGTATAGTGAGCTTCCGAAGCATTCGGAGCTGCTGGTCCGTGCGTATGTGACAAGGAAATGCGCCGAATATTTTATTTATGGTAAGGGTATCGAGGAGAAATTCTTTGGGAAGCTCTTCCGGGATATCCATGCGGTAAATATCAAGGACAGAGTTCCGGTGATTCATCTCCTTGCGCTCACCAAGCACATGTCGCTGGAAAAATCACTTACGCCGGAGGAAACCATGGAGCTTCGGGAAATCATGGATGTTCTGCTGCGTAAAAAGCTGATTTTTGCATATACTAAGAAGCTTTCAAAATTTATTACGCTTCCGGATTATGTTACGGACCGTTATTACATTGAGTATACCGGGGATGGTAAAGCAAAGCCGGAGCTTAAGGTAAGAGTGCTGCCAGACGATAAAGAGTTCCATCCTCAGGAGTTTACAAGGGTGTATCTGGATACGTTTGTCTGTCCGATGGTCCTTTTTTCCGGAGAACGGGCAGAATATGAGATTTACTTAGGAGAGAGCAAAAAGCCTGTTAAAACAGGCGTTCTGGAAGCTGGTGAAGCAAGAAACAATCGCGGGGATACCTACGATATTTTAAATGATATGTCGGACAAGCTGTCCGGAACCAATGACAATGAGCTCAAAAACGCAATGCTGCGGTATGTGCGTAACG
>DJXY01000208.1 GCA_002449915.1 Oribacterium sp. UBA6992 | reverse complement strand
CCACTCGGCGGCGCAAAATGCAAAGAAAAGCAGATTATCACTTTTTCAGCAATTAAGAACAAGAAAGATACAAGCATAATTGCTATATTCATGCTATGATATCTATAAGGATAATAATTATTCTTATGGAGGACACTTATGAATAGAAAACTGCTTGGAAAAACAATTAAACTGTATCGGAAAAAGGCCGGACTGACGCAGTCGGAGCTTGCCAAAATTCTTGGCACCAGTAACATCCATATTTCACACATTGAGATCGGTGCAGTCACACCTTCCGTGGAGGTCCTGCTTGGCATTGCCGAGGTTTTGCATGTCACACCCAATGATCTTTTTGCGGGAAACTATGCGCTTAGTGAAAAGGTGGAAGCGCAGGAGTCTGAGGGAGAGATACAGGACCCCTCACATGAGTAAGGGCGGTGTTTATACTTTCAGCGGTGCCGATGATTCCGGTGCCGTTTTTTTTGCGGAGTTTTATGATTCATGCTATAATCAGCTCGTAAACTTGTCTTTGGTGAAGGAGCGCATGAATAGAGGAAACCAAGAAAAATCACCAGGCCGCCGTGCAGAAAAACAGGCTCATGCAGGAAGACAGATTACAAGCAGAAAGCCTGCAAAAAAGCAGATGCATAGAAGCGCACAGAGCATCCGGTATTTTTTAATGATCCCGGGGCTTATTATCATCCTGTTAACAGGTTTGATCGGCTATCGGCAATATCTCAGTACAAAGCTCTCGGACGAGGTACTGAGTTTCCGCCCGATGGTTAAAAAATATGCCGCACAATATGGAATTTCCGGATACACGGATGAGCTGCTTGCAATTATGCAGGTGGAATCCCGTGGACAGGGAAATGACGTGATGCAGTCCAGCGAATCCCTGGGTCTGTCGGTCAATACGTTAAACACGGAAGAATCTATTGCACAGGGGACAAAATACTTCTCAGAGATTCTCGCGATCGCGGAAAAAAACCGCTGCGACCTTGATACAGCGATACAGGCATATAATTACGGCAAAGGATATGTATATTATGTAGCAGAGCATGGGAGGCATCATACGCAGGAGCTTGCGGAGCAGTTTGCAAAGGAGAAATCCGGCGGCAGAACCGAGAGCTATCCTAACCCGGTGGCGGTGCTTGCCAACGGCGGCTGGCGCTATAAATACGGCAATATGTTTTATGTAAAGCTGGTTCATAAATATACATAAATTAACATGCAGGTTGATTTTATGACGCTGCAGATAAGATGTGGGTAGTAAAAAATCTGTCTAAATAATCTGACAGCAAAACGGAAATTGAGAGACATATGAGATGATCATACTAACAGAAGAAGCATATCTTAAGCAGAAAGAGGACCTTGCAAGGCTTCGGCGGGATGCGGGGAAGCTCCTGCTTGAGCACATTCGCCTGAGCCGCACAGACCGTGAAAAGCACCATAAATGGTGGGTAATCGGGGGAAATCTCAACCGCTATGCAAGGCTCTGGGACAGGGTACAGAGGATGGAGCTTGCGCTTCGTCCGTATGAATTTTGTCACGGCATTGTGTCTCCGGTACAGCCGGGGAAATATGATCTTACGAAGCTTAATACAGGAGAGAACTATGGCAGTGTATGGGAAGAATCAAAAAGGCAGAAAAAAGGACGGGCAGGAAAGCAAAAGTGACTACTTCCGGAGAGCATCCGGTTTCCGTCATTATGAAAAAAAGGATGGAGCACAGCGAGGAGACTATGTGATCATCAGCGATGGAAAAAACCGGATTCAGACCCGGGTCAGCACCGATGATCATCCGTTTTATAAGAAAAAGGTGGGTGATACCGCAACAATTAAGGGTATAAGGTATACACTGGTCCGTCTGATCCGTCAGGGCACTGAGGAATATCACAAGGTCTACGATCATGATTCCGAGCGAGAGCATTACGGGTTTTAAGGCAGCGTGACCAGAAGCAGGTAACAAAAGGTATATGTGCCATAATAGGGATAAAATATTATTTTATATAAAAGCCCTGCGGCGGCTGGTCAGAGGATGTTTCCCCATTTTATGTGCTCTCATTCCGGCAGCGGTGGTCGTGTCCGGCTGTGCCCGGCAGTCTCAGATACAAAATTTTCAGATGACTATGGCGAATGCAGTCCAGCCGGAGTCTGTCCCGGAACAGAGTAAGCTTGTGATTTTTACCTCACATAAAAAGGAGGTCTACCAGCCGGTCGTTCGGGAGTTTGAGGAGCGCACCGGCATCTGGGTTGAGGTGACTGCCGGAGGCACGCAGGAGATGCTGGATAAGATCCGGGACAATGTCGACTTCGGCGATGTGGATCTCATGTTCGGTGGAGGAGTGGAGAGCCTCGAAGCCTACAAACAGAGCTTTGCGCCATACCGTGCACAAGATGCAGCAGAGCTTGACAGCCATTTTTTGTCTGTTGATGATTCCTGGACGCCATTCACCGAGCTTCCGATCGTATTTATCTATAATCCAAAGCTGGTATCCCTGGAGCAAGCCCCAAAAGACTGGCAGGAGTTTCTTGACGGTACCTGGAAAGGACAGATTGCCTTTGCAGATCCATTACATTCCGGTACAAGCTATACAATCTTATGCACAATGATGGCAATTTCCGGCATGCATCAGAAAAAGCTTCTGGATACCTTTAAGGCACAGCTGGATGGACAGGTACTTAGTGGCTCCGGCGATGTTCTTACAGCGGTCGCGACCGGACAGTGTCTTGTGGGGATTACGCTGGAGGAATCCGCGCTTAAGGAAATCGCAAAAGGAAATGATATTGCGATGGTATATCCCGAGAGCGGGACCAGTGCATTACCGGACGGATGCGCAATCTTGAAAAATGCGCCGCATCCCGACAATGCGGAAAAATTTATTGATTTTATCATAAGTGAGGACACGCAGGAATTTGCAGTGGAGAGTCTTTACCGGAGACCAGTCCGGGAGCACATCGCATTACCTGAGGACCGGCAGACATTCGAGCTCGTGCCATTGGACGTTGTAAAAAACAGTCGGGAGGAGGCTGAGATTCTATCTCAATGGACGCAGGGCGCCAATATCCAAAGTACCGGAAGCCAAGGAGAGGAGGCAGCACCATGAAGTTGCCGCATCGCTCCTTCCGCACACAGCTTTTAAAGAGCTTTTTTCTGGTTTCCGTCATTCCCCTTCTGATCAGCTGTGTACTGACCGTAAATCTGTTTCGGTCCAAGGTTGCAAGAGACATTGCCGCCAGCGACATAGAGGAGGCAGAGAGACTTAACGGTAAACTTACACAGCTTTTTGACAGCTTCCGGGCGGTTACGGATCAGATCTCGGAGGATGCCTATATCCAGCAGGCACTGACAGAGGGCAGAGTAAGGATTCCAAGCGTTTACGCTTCCCTGTACCGGGAAACAGAGAGCATCCGGAACATTTCCACCGTGGATATCTACTCCGGCAGGAACCGGATCTACTCCACGGGACGAGGCACGGAGGATAAAACTCTGCCGCTTCACTATGGTGTGCTGAAACGTGCCTCCGAGCATCCGGGAGAACTTGTATATACCGTCGGTATGGAAGGGATGGATACAACAACTCCCACCTTGGATATCGCCCGTAAAATTAATCAAAATGACGGATATGTCGTGATTACAATGCATGCGCAGGGCTTTACCACGCTGCTTGGCGGGGGACTATCCGGGCAAAACGGATTTGCGGTAGTGAATCGTTTTTGGGAGCCGGCATTCCGCATGGGTTCACTTGCGAATGCTTCGGTCCTCGCAGGCTGCCGTGATAATCTTATGGCCGGTAAAGGCTATAAGGATGGTTTGACAGGCAGCTTTTACCTCTCCGATCTGGGAGACAGCGGTCTCAGGTCCATTTATACAGCGCCTCCTGCACTCTCTCAGGATATCATAAGCTCTATGTACCGGATTATACTGATCCTTGCTGCCGTCAGCATGGGCTTCTGCCTCCTGGCATCTGCCTGGATGAGCCGCGCACTGTCGCAGCCGATCCATGAGTTGTCGGATGCAATGAAACGCTTACGGCATGGAGACCTTGACGCACATGTGGACATGCAGCGGGAGGATGAATTTGGCCAACTGGCAGAGGGCTTTAATAAAACCTCCGCCAGGCTCAAGACCTATATGGAGGAGCAGGTCAGCCAGCAGAAGCAATTAAATGATACCAAGACTGCAATGATGCAGGCACAGCTTAACCCACATTTCCTCTATAATACGCTGGATACCATCAAGTGGGTGGCAAAGGAGCATCATGTACCGGAAATTGCCGCCTTGTCTCAAAGCCTTGCCAAAATCCTCCGGCGCAGTATCTCAGGCGAGCCATTCTGCACGCTGGAGGATGAGATTGATCTGCTTGAGAATTACTGCAGCATTCAGTCATTCCGCTTTGATAACAGCTTTGTATTTGACTACGACATTCCGGAAACGCTGATGCATGCGGTGATTCCCAAGCTGATCCTACAGCCGGTCGTGGAAAATGCGATTATCCATGGCCTTGAAGGCGTCCCGGACGGCAGAGTCCAGGTGCTTGCTAAAAGCTGCGGCGCTGAAGATAAGGATCTGGAAATTCTGGTAACAGATAATGGCAGAGGAATCAGCAATGAAATGCTTCAAATGCTTGCGCGGCATGAGGCTCCAAGTCTCTCCGGGCATCTCGGCTGCCGCAATGTGGATACGCTGCTTCGCTTAAATTACGGCGATGCCTATGGGCTCAGTGCACGGCGGCTGCCGGAGAGAGGCACGGAAATGCGGATTTTGCTTCCCCTGCGATTAGACAGTGGCAGCAATCATAATAGCTAAAGTGAGGGATGGCAATGAACCGGGTATTGATTGTAGATGATGAACGCTTTGTTCGTATGGGTATTGCTTCTAATACAGACTGGAAAAGTGTAGACTGCGAGCTTGTGGGAGAGGCGGTAAACGGACAGGATGGTTTTGCAAAGGCGCTTAAGCTGCATCCGGATCTGATTATCACGGACATCCGCATGCCAGAGATGGACGGGATTGAGATGGTGC
>DJXY01000070.1 GCA_002449915.1 Oribacterium sp. UBA6992 | reverse complement strand
AGAAACGCAGATGACACGCAGAGGAGATCAACAGGTATGGAAGTGACAATGATTAAACCTACATCGATGGACGACTCCAGAGAGATCTGTGATTACCTGCTCAATGGTAAGGCAGTAGTGCTTAATATGGAGGGACTCCATATGGAAATCGCACAGAGGATCATTGATTTTACCTCAGGTGCGGCGTATTCTATGGATGGTAACCTGCAAAAGATTTCCAATTATATTTTTATCGCTACTCCGGAAAATGTAGAGCTTTCCGGTGATTTCCAGAATATGCTTGCGGGAAATACGGACATCAACAACATCAACATGCGCATCTGATCTTCATAGTAATAGTAATAAAGGGCATATCTGATCTACTCGGATATGCCTTATTTTTTATCTCAGCATTTTCTGATTATCATGATTTCAGATGCAGACGTTTGGCTGATTTTTATAATATTCCTGTTGATATCACATTTTTCCATTGTTGAAACTCGTCTTTTGTCTTATGGAAGGAGCGCAAATGCCCAGAAAATTAGATGTAAGCTGTGACGGAGTCTACGCTTACTCGATTTATATTGAGAGAAGCTTTGATAAATTACCTGAAGCACTCAGAACCCTGCCTGTCTCCGGCAGGAGGGTACTGATTGTAACCGATACCAATGTGGCACCGCTGTATCTCGATGAGGTAAAGGAGCATTGTAAGACCTGCTTTGAGTATGTGGACAGCCTTGTGCTTACGCCCGGAGAGGAACATAAAAATACGGATTCGATTTCCGAAATTTATGAACGGCTGATTCTGGACGGATTTGATCGAAATGATTACCTCCTTGCACTTGGGGGCGGTGTTACCGGAGATATGACAGGCTTTGCGGCAGCAACCTATATGCGGGGAATCGCGTTTATCCAGGTGCCGACGACACTGCTCGCACAGGTAGACAGCTCTATCGGAGGCAAGACCGGAGTGGATTTCCGGGCGTATAAAAACATGGTTGGCGCGTTTCATATGCCTAAGCTTGTCTACAGCTGCATCGGGACGCTCGCAAGTCTAGACAAGGCGCAATATGCATCCGGTATGGGAGAGGTGATCAAGCATTCCATGATCAAGGTGATCAATGGAGTGGATTATTATCACTATCTCTTAACACATAAAAAGGAGCTGGAAGCGCGGGATCCGGATGTGCTGGAGGAAACGGTATATTACTCTAATCTGATTAAGAGGGATGTGGTTGAACGGGATCCGAAGGAGCATGGAGAGCGTAAAATCCTTAATTTCGGACATACCCTTGGACATGCCATCGAGAAATGCTCGCATTTTTCCTATACACATGGACAATGTGTGGCATTTGGCTGTCTTGGAGCCCTCCATCTCTCACATATTACCACCGAGGAGGAAAATAATGAGATTCGCTCCCTGATGGAGTCTGTTGGTCTTGATACAAAGCTTAAGGAGATGAATGCTTCTGAAATCCTTGCTGCCACACGGAAGGATAAGAAGATGGATCATGGGCATGTCAGCTTTATCCTGCTTCATGACATTGGTCAGGCGTATATTGACACACATGTGACGGATCAGGATATGGCATCTGCACTTCAGTATCTTATGCAAACCGGAAAGATTTTAAACAATGAAGCTTAACGTAAAAAAAAGTATTCTATTTGCGCTCATTTCTGCACTTTTGATTCTGCCGGATCAGTGGACCAAGCAGCTTGCAGTTCAATATTTAAGTGACGGAACTTCGATCCCGCTGATCCCTGACATCCTGTATTTACTTTACGTGGAAAACAGGGGTGCTGCCTTTGGTATCCTGTATGGGAGACAGTGGATTTTTTATATCATCACCATTGTGGTATTATTCTCGATCCTGTATATCGTCGGCAGGACTCCCACTGATCGACGGTATCGGCCGCTGCTTCTGGTATCCGGTCTGATTTTCGGAGGTGCGCTGGGAAATTTCATAGACCGGGTACGCCAGGCTTATGTTGTGGATTTCATCTATTTCCGTCCGATCGATTTTCCGGTTTTTAATGTGGCGGATATCTTTGTGACCGTTGGCTGCTTTGCCCTGGTGCTGCTGTTTTTGTTTTATTATAAGGATGATGATTTTGATTTTCTAAAGAGGCGGAAGGATGATCACTGAAATTACCGTAGAGGATACATCCGGACAGAGACTTGATCAGTATCTCTCGAAACGTACAGAGCTGGGGCTTAGCCGTACGTACCTTGGAAGGCTGATCAAGGAGCAGGAAATCCTTGTGAATGGAAAAACCGCCAAGGCAAGCACAAGGGTAAAGATCGGAGATCAGATCCGGCTGGATATTCCGGAGCCTGAAACTCTGGATGTAGAGCCGGAAAATATTCCGCTTGACATTGTATATGAGGACGCGGACCTGCTGATTGTCAACAAGCCTAAAGGCATGGTTGTACATCCTGCGGCAGGACATTATACGGGAACGCTTGTCAATGCAGTCATGTACCATTGCGGCAGGGAATTATCCTCGATCAATGGAGTACTGCGGCCGGGCATTGTGCATAGAATTGATAAAAACACGACAGGGCTTCTGGTGGTCTGTAAAAATGACCATGCACATCAGTCCCTTGCAGCGCAGCTTAAGGCACATACGATCACCCGGAAGTATGCGGCAATTGTGGTCGGAAACATTCGCGAGGACGAGGGCACGGTGGATGCACCTCTGGCAAGGAGCAGGACAGACCGGAAAAAGCAGGCAATTGACGAGCTGAATGGCCGCCGTGCGGTGACACATTACCGGGTATTGGAGCGGTTTGGCGAGTATACGCTGATCGAATGTGTGCTGGAGACGGGGCGTACCCATCAGATTCGTGTGCATATGGCAAGTATCAAGCATCCGGTTCTGGGGGACGACGTATATGGTCCGAAATCCTGTCCGTTCCATCTGGAGGGACAATGTCTGCACGCCAAAACGCTGGGGTTTATTCATCCTTCTACCGGACAGTATGTGGAGTTTGATTCGGATTATCCCGAGTACTTTACAAAGCTCCTGGTGAAGCTTAGAGAGCGGAGAGCTGGAAAATGAGATCGTGCATTTCAAAATATGGTTTTAGAAGCTTGGACATAGAAGCTTGAGAATTAAAGTTTAAGCGTACCGGATGCTGTTCGCAGGTTATAGTATTTTATGTCAATCAGAAAAGATTTTAATTTCACAGGAAAACAGAAGCTCGCTGCGTCAGTGCTTACGGCAGCCGGCATACTTATAAGTTCCATTGCCGGGCATATGGGAAGTTTCCCTGCGCCTCCGGAAACAGAGAAAGCGACGGAAAGCGGGATTGCAACGGATTCTGATGCGAATGCAGCATCCCGGTTTGCCAACCCCCACTCGAGCCTTCTGGATATCGACAGCAGTGAGGATGCGGGAACGTTTCATCCGGCAGCTGACAAGCTGAATCTTGCCTATTTCTATGCGGATGATGCGGATGAGAGCGATGTGCTTAACTCCTACGCGGGAGAAGTATATCGGGATCTCATGAGAGAGGATGAGCAGTACATTGCCAAAATTTATGATCTCGCAGGGACCTCTCCTTTGGCAATGGCAAAACAGCTGGGAGTACGTACCGGCAGAGTCATGGGGAAATATAATCCCAATGCGGGACAGGATCCCGGGGATCCGTCCACCTGGGCAGTGCCGGAATTTAAACGCGTCAATATTACGTTTTATGATGCGGATGGAAATCAGGTCAATGAGTATTCCAATGTAAAGGACATCATGGCGATGGCCAGTGTGTACTGCTTTAAACATAATTATCTGGACCATGAGACGTTTTCAAGGATCTGTCATGAGCTTTATGAAAAATCACATTCCTATCGCGTCAGCATCGGCTCGGTATATTATGATGACGGATGCATTCATAAAAGCATAAAGGAGGAAGCAGAGGAGGCGGAAGAGGAGGAAAAGCAGGCGGAAAATCTCTCCAGAAGCCTGGAGCGTGCGACGGCAAAATCCGAGGGACTCCTCGATACTTCCGGACAGGGCAAGGCGGAGAGCAGCTATGCGGCTTCTAATGCAGCGCTGCGTGATGGAGAGACGGATGCTGCCGGAAGAGAAATCAGAATTATCGAGCAGGACGGAAAGCAGTATGTGGTGACCTACGAAGGGGAAAGAGATGAAAATGGCAGAAGCCGTGTAAGCTTTACTCCGCTCGAGGAGTACACAGGTAAAATTTCCGGAAACAACGGTGCGGATACCGAAACGCAGTCTGCGTCTGGCAAGGAAGCTTCTACGGAAAACCCGCAAAAAGAAACGATATCTGCATCAGGAGAGTCTCTGCCGGAGAGCACACAGGCGGATCCTTCTGCTTCCAATGAAAAGACGCAGGAAACTACAAAGGCTGAAACCAGTAAAGCTGCATCGGAAACCGGGTCTACGGAAGCTTCTTTTAGGGAGACCACGCAAGCTGGAGGTACGGAAGCTGTTTCCGGAAATCCGGAGAGCAGCGCTGCAGGAAGCAGCGGTGATGCACAGGCGTCCGGCGGCAAGGGAGCTACTGGTATGAGGTATCAGGGAGGCGGATCCGGGTACGGGAAATATACGACAGCATATCGGACTTCCGCCGGTAAGGCATCCTCCATGGTATATATACCGGAGAAATATAAGGCTAAGCCTATGAGCAATACTGCGTTGGTGACGGATGGAAGCAAAGCGCAGGGCGAGGATCAGAACGCAGTAACAAGTCCGGCGGGGGAAAGCGGTGATACGACCTTGACCAAGGAGCAGGAAAGCGGAAGCGTAAAAGACGAGGGTCAAACGGTGAAACCGTCAGAAGAATCCGGGAATCAGAATGCTGACAACGCTAAATCAGATACAGCTCATGTTTCCGGGGCGGAGTCAGAGGATATATCCAGCAAAAATTACTGCCCGGGGCATATAGACCTTAATATTTCCGTGACATTGTGCGGGTTTGATGATGAGAAGGGACTTCGTGCCATTGATCTAAGCTCTGACGATGCCCTCGAAGCGATGGATAAGGATAGTCCCAACTGCCGCTGGTTTGGCTGGGATCAAGAAAATATTGCTTCTGCGGAGGCACTGATTTCTCAGGACTGGTTTACGACCTATGGACTCACAATCTCTGCACTGGATCCTAAAAAACCGCTGACCCAGGAGGAAATATCCGCTTACCTTTCAAAGCTCCCTGAGGATATCAGCGAGGATCGTAAAAAGGTGCTTGCATTCGCGCTTGGCTCTGTAGGCAAAATACCATACTATTGGGGCGGTAAGGCAAGCCGCGCCGGATACGATGGCAACGGCTTCGGTTCGGTAACAGACCCGGATTATAAAGGCAGGATACTGCGGGGACTGGACTGCTCCGGCTGGGTGCAGTGGGTATACTGGTCTGCCATCGGAAACCGGCTGGAGGATGCTACCAGTACTTCGGTTTTAATCGGACTGGGAGAAAGGATCAATCGGGCGGATCTAAAGCCCGGGGATATCATTGTCCGGGTGGGTACAGACTCACATGTGCTTATGTTCCTGCAATGGTCAGAGGACGGCAAAATGGTTGTCATCCATGAAAATTCAGCCTCCAACAACGTTTCTGTCGATGAGCTTAATGTCAATTACCCGTATTACAGAAAGCTGATCGAGTAAGACCTGGAATGACATAAAATTTCCTATAAGTTGTCATGCAAAAGACTTGACATCCATCTTGCTTCAGTGTATTTTAATTAAGTATGCCGCTTAGCGAGGTTTGTAAATGATTTCATAAGGAAATCTGCCAAAGCTAGCGAGTAATGATTATAGGAGGTCCCTCGTATGTACGCAGTTATTCTTACTGGTGGTAAGCAGTACAAGGTTAGCGAAGGCGATGTCATTAGAGTTGAGAAGCTTGACGCCAAGGAAGGTGATCAGGTTACCTTTGATCAGGTCCTTGTTCTCAATGATGGTGCTATGAAGATCGGAACACCTGTTGTTGAAGGTGCCAAGGTTTCCGCTACTGTAACCAGGAACGGCAAGGCCAAGAAGGTCATTGTTTACCGTTACAAAAGAAAATCTGGCTATCACAAGAAAAACGGTCACAGACAGCTCTTTACAGAAGTAAAGATTGATTCAATCGGCTGAGTATTTAGTTTAGCAGAGGAGGAAAATCACAATGGCTCATCATAAAGGTATGGGCTCTACCAAAAACGGTAGAGATTCGGAGTCTAAAAGACTTGGTGCCAAGAGAGCTGACGGACAGTTCGTCAAGGCAGGTAACGTATTATATAAGCAGAACGGGAAAAGAATCCACCCGGGTCAGAATGTAGGTCTCGGTAATGATTACACTCTTTTTGCCAAGATCGACGGTGTTGTAAAGTTCTCCCGTCTTGGCAGAGACAAGAAGCAGGTTTCTGTTCTTCCTAAGGTTGTTACTGAGTAAGCTTTAGAAACTCACATTCCCCATGCCGGAGCTTCCGGTGTGGGGATTTTTTTAACAAATCTTTCTGAATGCGGTATTTGTTATAAAATGACGTTGAAAGGCTGGTTTTCAGCGTGCTATCATATCCATAACAGTGGAGACATCGTCTCTGCAGGGACGTAATTGCAACAGCCGCGCCGGTATGTATATCTGGAGAGCGGGTAGATTATAGGAGAAATTTATGTTTGCTGATGTAGCAAGAATTTTTGTAAAAAGCGGAAAGGGCGGAAATGGACATGTGTCCTTCCGCAGAGAGCTGTATGTGCCGGCAGGCGGTCCGGATGGCGGTGACGGCGGAAAGGGCGGCGATGTCATATTTGAGGTAGACACCGGACTCAATACGCTGGAGGATTTCCGGAATCAGGTGAAATATATTGCCACGCCCGGTGAGGAAGGCGGTGGAAAGAGGATGCATGGTAAAAACGGTAAGGACATGATCATCCGCGTTCCGGAGGGCACAATTATCAAGGATGACGAAAGCGGCAAGATTATTGCGGACATGTCCGGAAGTAATAACCGTCTTGTGTTGCTTAAAGGCGGTCGCGGGGGACTTGGTAATATGCATTTCGCTACGCCTACCATGCAGGCGCCACGATTTGCGCAGCCTGGTCAGGATTCCAGAGAGCTCTGGCTCAGGCTTGAGCTGAGAGTAATTGCGGATGTCGGACTGATCGGATTCCCCAATGTCGGTAAGTCCTCCATCCTCACTATGTGCTCAAATGCACGTCCGCAGGTTGCCAATTATCACTTCACAACCATCAATCCGCATCTCGGTGTAGTGAATCTCTCCGGCGACCGTTCGTTTGTCATGGCGGATATTCCGGGACTGATTGAGGGAGCCTCCGAGGGCGTGGGGCTGGGATACCAGTTCTTACGTCATATAGAGAGATGTAAGGCGCTGATCCATGTGGTGGATGCTTCTGGAAGTGAAGGCAGAGACCCGGTGGAGGACGTGGAAACCATCCATGAGGAGATCCGGAAGTATGACGCATCCATTCTGGAGCGCCCGCTGATCATTGCTGCCAACAAAACCGATCTGATTTATAACATGGAAGATCCGGACAATGGGTATCAGCGCCTGAAGCGTGCCTATGAGCCGAAGGGGATCAAGGTTCTGCCGATTTCTGCAGCCACCAACCAGGGACTCCGGGAGCTTCTGGAGGCAGCCTGGGAGTTTGTAGACAAAATAGGAAACACGCCGGTGACCTATCAGAGTGAAATCAGTCCGGAGGAGGTCGGCAAGGTCGAGCAGCTCAGCATCATTCTCAATAACCCAACAGATGGTGTCTTTACCGTTGAGGGACCGAAGATCGACAAGATGCTTGGTTATACCAACCTGGAAGCAGAAAAAGGCTTTAATTTCTTCCAGCATTTCATGGTGGAGCAGGGGATTATCAAGCGCCTTAAAAAGATGGGACTTAAGGATGGAGATACGATTAAGATTTACGGTCATGAGTTTAAATATCTCGACACCGAGGAGTATGACGCGGGGAAACGCGATGACTTTAAGGATGAGAATTTTGGAGTAAGCGATCACAAGGATGCGGAGGAGTAAGTCATGAAGCAGTACATCAGCAACAGTAAACAACGCGCGCTCTTAAAGGGAGTTGCCATGCATATGGATCCGGTGCTTGCCATCGGTAAAAATTCACTTACTCCGGAGTTTATCGCAGCTGTCAGTGAAAATATTGCCAAAAATGAAATCATCAAAATCAATGTGCTTAAGAACTGCGATGATGATGTAAAGGAAATTGCGTATACTCTGGCAGAGAGATCTCTCTCGGAGGTAGTGCAGATCATCGGACGCAAAATTGTTTTATATAAACCGGCAAAGGATCCGAAGGACAGACGATATGAATAAAAGGATCGGCATTATGGGCGGAACCTTTGATCCGATCCATAATGCCCATCTCGCCTTAGCCGAATGTGCTTTGATACAGCTGTCCTTGGACGAAGTCTGGTTCATGCCGGCAGGAAATCCATATTTTAAAAAGGACAGACATGTAACCGACGGAGAGGACCGCTGCCGGATGACAGAGCTTGCCATTGCGGGGAAGCCGCACTTCTTCCTGTCCCGGCTGGAACAGAAACGCGACGGAGAAACCTATACAGCAGACACGCTGAAATATCTGCATATGCGGTATCCGCAGGACCACTTTTATTTCCTGACAGGTTCCGATTCCCTGTATCAGATAGAAAGCTGGTATCAACCGGAGACTATCCTCAGGCTCGCGACACTTGTGACAGCAGAGCGGGAGTATCCTGACAGACCCAGGTCATTACGTGCGGAGGCTTCCTACCTTGCCGCTAAATACCACGGCGATGTCAGAATCTTATCTTTACGTGAGATCGATATCTCAAGTACGATGATCCGGGAGATGGTTCGTAGAGGCAAAGACATCTCACAACTGGTTCCACTGGGAGTTGCTGAATATATCAAAGAGCATAAGCTTTATTGTGATAACGGATGAGGAGAACACAAAATGGCATCGGATAAATATACAGAACATATGGCGGCGAATGCCGGAAAGCCGGACATTTCCGGGATTCTCAGGATCCGGGAAAAGCTTAGGGAAATTCTCAAGCCGGACCGGTATGAGCATTCCATCAGCGTGAGCTTTACTTCGATCTGCCTTGCCATGCGCTATGGCGAGGATCTCCATCGGGCGGAGCTTGCGGGACTTGTGCATGACTGCGCAAAGCAGTTTAAGCATGATGAGCTGATCAGACGCTGCAGGGAAGACGGGATTACGCTGACAGAGGATATGCTCAAGGCGCCGCAGGTGATCCATTCCGTCTATGGGGCAGTGTATGCCAGGAAGCTTTTTGGCATCGAGGATCCGGAGATTCTATCAGCAGTTTATTATCATACACTTGGCAGAGCGGAGATGACGATGCTGGAAAAAATTGTATTTACGGCAGATTATATTGAGGTCAGACGCTGCAAAGCGGCAAGGCTTCCGGAAATCCGCCAGCTGGCATTTACAGATCTTGATCGCTGTATATATGAAATCATGAAGGATACTATGCAGTATCTTAAACAGAGCGGATCCTATATTTGCCGTGATTCACTGGATGCATTTCAATATTATAAAAATCTTCAGGACAAACAACATCAGGAGGCAAAGCATGACAACTGAAACATCAAAAGCTATGGTTAAAACCTGCGTCAACGCACTGGAGGCAAAGCAGGGCAGAGACATCTCCGTCATTGACATTTCCGGAGTCTCGGTGATTGCAGATTACTTTGTCATCGTTACTGCAGATAACATGCGGCAGGTGGATGCATTATCGGATGCGGTCCAGGATAAGATGGCAGAGGCCGGATTTGAGCTGCGCCGTGCGGAGGGTGTACAAAATTCCGGATGGATTTTACTGGATTATAATGACATCATTGTGCATATCTTTGATAAGGAACAGAGACTCTTTTATGACCTTGAGAGGATCTGGTCCGACGGCAAAAAGGTGGTTGATGTAAACGAGCTGTAAGGAAATATTATCCCGCACGGATGTTTGCATTTTTACAGGGGCTATGCTATACTTTTACAAATGAAACATGCGTTTTAAAATACCATGACAGGAGAGAGTCCTATGGGCAGACATAAAAAACAGCCGGATCCTAATAATATGACGCCGAAACAGCTGGCGGTTTTTAATTATATCAAGGACTGTGTCCTGGAGCGGAATTATCCGCCCTCTGTTAGAGATATCTGCAAAGCGGTCGGATTAAAATCCACATCGAGTGTATTTTCCTACATCAACGATCTGGAGCAGATGGGACTCATTAAAAAGGATCCAGCACATCCCAGAGCACTGCAGATCATGACCAGAGAATTTCAGGCACAGCAGGAGCAGGAAATTGCGCAGATCCCTGTTGTCGGTACGGTGGCGGCAGGACTTCCGCTCCTTGCAGAGCAGAATATAACAGAGTATTTTCCAATCCCTGTAGACATGCTGCCTAATAAAAAGGTTTTTATGCTGACAGTCCGGGGAGAGTCCATGATCAACTGCGGCATCTATAATGGAGACCGTGTTATTGTGGAGCAGCAAAATACCTGTGAAAATGGTGAAATTATTGTTGCATTGATTGACGACAGTGCTACGGTAAAGCGTTTTTACAAGGAAAACGGGCATATCCGTCTGCAGCCGGAAAATGATGCGATGGAACCGATTATTGTTCCGGACTGCAGGATTCTGGGCAAGGTGATCGGACTGCTCCGGATGGGCGTGAAATAGGCAGTATATAACAGTAATAATATGTAGTTGACCGGAGGGTACCGATGCTCCATATTACAAAAACTGTAAAAAGAATAGCACTTGGATTTCTACTGGCACTTTTACTTAGCGCTCTGATACGCTCTGTTAAAGTGCCTTTTTTAACGTCAACAATGCTGCAGGGCTTTTTTTACTGTGGAATCACCATTGCCTGGATGATTTCCATACTGATCCGTATCAATGAACGAAAGGTTCGTTCTCTGCTTGTAGCCATTGCGGCGCTGGTACTTCTCTTTTTTTACTTTAAAATTGTGCGTTACAATCTGATTCCGGATTTTGGCAGAGCGCACAGATTTTTCTGGTATGCCTACTATATTCCTTTTATCGGGATCCCGTTATGCTCCATACTGATCGCAGCTCGGATTGGTATGAAGGACGACCAAAAGCTTCATTCCCGCTGGTATGCACTGTATCTGGTCGGACTTCTTTTGATTTTGACTTTTCTTGGCAATGATGTTCATGAGCTTTGCTTTAGGTTTCAGGGAAACCCGGATTATGAGAGATACAGCTACGGACCTGTATATTATCTGTCTGTTGTCTGGGTTTTCATACTTACTGCATGCAGCTTTATCATTCTATACAGGAAATGCACGCTCTCTCAGGTAAAAAAGAAGGTCTATTATCCGATCAGTGTCCTGGTGCTTGAGCTTTTATATATGTTTATTGTATTTCTCTATAAAGGACAGACACCGGATCTTCCCATTATTGGATATTTCCGGATTTCTGAAGTATATTCCATATGTAATATCGCATTCTGGGAGGCTAATATACAGATCGGTCTTATTTCCGCTAACAGTGAGTATAGTGGTATTTTTAAGATGTCCAGGATCCGGACGATCCTGGTGGATGAAAATGGGGACATTGTTCTGAAGTCGGCTTCGGCAAAGTGCCCCTCCAAGGAACAGCTTCTAATGGCACGAGAGGATGCCTGCTACATTGCTCCGGATATGAGACTCCAGAGTCATAAGGTGAAGGGCGGCTGGATTTACTGGGTCAGTGATCTTTCCGGGCTGCATAGAATTTCGCAGCAGTATAGAGAGGCTGCCGAACAGCTTGCAGAAAGCAATACTCTCTTATCCGCGGAAAATGAACTTAAGGAAAACAAGCTGAGAAATGAATGGAAAAACCAGCTCTATGATGAAATTTCGCTTATCGCCAAGCCGTATTTCACAAGGATTAGAGCGGAGCTTTTTCAGCAGGATCTTAGTGATAGAACGTTTCGCAGGCAGGCATCGGTTGCGTGCGTTGCTTCTGCCTATATCAAGCGGAGGGCAAATCTTATGTTTTTAAAAGAACAGACAGATTTGATCGATGCCCGCGAGCTTTTGCTGTCCATAAGAGAAAGCATGGAGTATCTCCGGTTTCTGGATATTTCCACAGATGCAACGTTGCTGCTCAGAACAAGTGTGTGCGCATATCCCGCTGATACGATCGTATTGCTGTATGATTATTTTGAGAGCTTTATTGAGGAAAGAACGGGTTTGTTTGAGGCGCTGATGGTCCGCCTGGTTGCAGAAAATGCACTGACCTTTAAGCTTATCGCATCACTTGCAAAAAGTACGACGGATCGCTCGACCACCGGATACGTAGGTGTAAGCTCTGCAGAGCTTGTCGGGAAGCTTATCGCCTTAGGATGTAAAAAAGCAGAAGTACTGGAGGATGATACCCTTTATATCACGCTGACCACACCACAGGGAGGTTCCGACGATGTATGAGGATTTTAACCGGAACATACATATCCTTTTATACCGGACCCTTATCGATTGTCCTGTCATTTTTATTAAGCTTTGCATGTTCTGGAGCTCACTTTTGATCCTTGTATTTATCCATATTGGTCTTGTGAATCTATATTTACGGCGTCCATGGAAATATTTCTTACATACATTGCTTAATCTTTTAGGACTTTACATACTGGTCCAGGGAATTTATTTTGCAGATCGGCTGCGGGTCGAACCGGTCGAGGGATATGCACGTGCAGCTGCTATAGTATTTCAGAGGATGAATGCAGTGGTTCTTGTGCTGGTATTGCTGCTGGAGAGTCTGTCACTTGTGTTTTATTATACGGAACTATGGAACTATGTCGCAAAGCACCCTACCGTGCGCTCCATCAAGGAGGGGCTGGATTATCTCCCAACAGGGCTGTTGTATTACTGGGAGGATGGTGCTCTGATGTTTGCAAACCTGGAGATGGATCTTCTTGCCCAAAAGATGCTTGGAAGGTCTATTTATGCAGTCGGAAACGGTATGACACTGGAAAAAAGCATAAGAGAAGGTAAGCTGTCGGAGGGATGCCAGTTTATGGACAGGGGTCCGCAGCTTACGGTAAAGCTTGCAGATCAAAAGGTATGGCAGTTTCATATGCGGGAGTTTTTGATTGGTAAATGGACGGTGCATGAAGTACTGGCATATGATATCACGGAAGAAAATCGTCTCCATGAGGAGGTTTATATCCAGTACGGAGAGCTCCGGAAAATTGCAGGCAGACTCAGGCATTATAGCGAAAACATGCGCGAACTTACACACGAGGAGGAAGTGCTTCAGGCTAAAATCCAGGTTCATGATGAGATAGGACGGGTTATGCTTGCCACCAAAAGGTATCTTGCAGGTGCACAGGATGCACCGACGAGGGAGGAGCTTTTGCCGCTCTGGCAGCGAATGATAGTTTTACATCATACCGCGCAGGATCCCGGAAAGGAAGAAAATGCAGTGCGCTCTCTCCTGGAGGTATCGGAGCTTCTTGGAATCCGGACGGAGATCTCAGGTAAAATCACCTCGCTTACGCCTGTAGAAAGGGAAATCTTTATGATGGGCGCACGTGAGACACTGTCCAATGCCTGCCGCCATGCCGGAGCGCAGCATATGTGGATAAGTATAATGAAAGAGGATGGCGGGACGACCATAAAATATCAGAATGACGGTAAGGTCCCGAAGGGAGAAATTATCGAGGGCGGCGGTCTCTCGGGCTTACGTAAGCAAACGGAACACGCCGGAGGACATATGGCGATTGCAACCGGTAATTTCTTTATCCTTACTATTTTTTTGCCAGAAAGAGGAAAAACAGATGCAGGAAAATACGGATCAACAGAAAAGTACGGAACTGTCGGAGGTACAGCGATTTCGGGTCCTGATTGTTGAGGATCAGGAAATGCCCCGCCAGCTTTTTGAAGCGATGATTGCTGGAAGCGGGAGATATGAGCTTGTAAAAAGCATTCGCAGTGCAGATATGGCAGACCTTGTCTGCGGATACTGCAAGGTGGATCTCATCCTGATGGATGTATTGACGGAGCTTGGCGCCAGCGGACTCAGTGCTGCCGGAAGGATCAAAAGGAGGTTTCCGGCAATCCGGATCATTATCGTCACCTCCATGCCGGAGGTCAGCTGGATCCAGCGTGCCAGAGACCTCGGCGTCGACAGCTTCTGGTATAAAGAGGTGAACGAGGAGCCGATCCTGTCTATTATGGACCGGACCATGCGGGGAGAGCATGTATATCCGGATGAGGCGCCGGTTGTGAAGCTTGGAGATGCGCTCAGCTCCGATTTTACGGATCGTGAGATCGAAATCCTGCGGGAGCTGATCACCGGAGATACCAACCAGGAGATTGCGGACCGGCTGCATCTCAGTCTGTTTACTGTCAAGGACTATATCAAGAAACTGCTGCTTAAAACAGGGCTGCACTCCCGCACAGAGCTTGCTGTAAAAATCAGTCAGGCCGGCATCGTGATCAATGACCGGCAGCTTATAGAGCCGGATTAAGGGAATTGATAAACTGCTGTGCAATCCTGCCGGTATGACCACCCTTCCGGACAGACCAGGTGTTTGCCTTACGGATTAGATCTTCCTCCGTCAGTGAAATCCTGTATTTGGCAGCGAGCTTTTTAACGATTTCGTGATATTCGTCAAAGCTTGGTCTTGTGTAAAGGATATTCAGTCCGAACCGGTCTACGAGCGACAGCTTCTCCTCCATTGTATCGGAATGATGCAGATCCTCCTGATCGACCATGTCCTTCCGGTCGGAGAGATTTTCCTTAATCAGGTGCCGGCGGTTTGAAGTAGCATAGATCAGTATGTTGTCAGGTCTGGTTTCAAAGCCACCCTCAATGACAGCCTTAAGGTATTTATATTCGATCTCGAACTCCTCAAAGGAAAGGTCATCCATAAAGATGATAAAGCGATAGTTCCTGGACTTGATTCTGGAAATTACATAGGAGAGATCCTTGAACTGATGCTTGTATATTTCAATGAGGCGGAGACCCTTGGGATAAAACTCGTTGAGCGTTGCCTTGACGGTTGTGGATTTACCTGTGCCGGCATCTCCGTAAAGCAGTACATTGTTGGCTGCACGTCCCTCGATAAATGCAAGCGTGTTGTCATAGACCTGCTTTTTCTGCGCTTCATATCCTACAAGATCATCAAAATTTACCTGATCCAGATTGTTGATCGGGATCAGCTCCGGGGTGCCGTCGGCATCATTTCGGATCCGGAATGCCTTGTTTAAGCCAAACATGCCGACACCGTACTGCTGATAAAAGGAGATCAGGCAGGCTTGAAATTCCTCCGCTGTGGTACTTGCGGCGAGCTTATGATTCAGGTCGTTTACGATTGCGCTGATATAGTGATGATACATCCGCTCATGCTTTTGTATCGCGTGATACTCTGTTAGTATGGATAATGCAGGGACATCGAGAGCCTTGACAAGAGGCTGGAGGTCATAGTGGAGAAGCTTCATCAGGAGCTCTCCGTCTTTAAGCGCAAGAAGCGAGGCGGAGCCCTGCTGCATCAGCCGCTTCTCGGAAACAAGTGCCAGAGGGTTTTCATCATTCATAATGAGATAGGTAAGATAACACTGCCAGAGATTATCCTGAAATCCATAGGTCGTTCCAACTTCCATAATCCTGTGCACCTGATCCAGCACCAGAGACCGGAGCTCCTCAGGATCCGTGTGCGAATTTCTGTGGTCCGTAACATATCCATTATCCGTAAGTGCATGTTTTTCTATGTCCGCAAGCGTGCGGATTACGGGATCTTTTTTTAGTGACTGATATACGACAAGCCCCGAGAGCAGATGATAAAGCATTTTTTGTACCTCCTTTTTGGTTATAACTTGGATATAAACATATCACATCCGTTTATACTTTACATGAAATTTCAATATATTTTTTATCTAATTATTTTCTTGACGAAAAAAAGCATTTATGGGATGATATGGGAAACAAAACGCATCCCAAAGTTGGATGCAGAAAGGCAATGTAAAAGCAATGGGTTATCCGATGACTTGCAAAGTTAAAGCAAATGCCAGTGAAATGAATCTGCTCACAATCGTCATTTACCTGATTAGCATTAGCGTGGTCTCCCTCGGTAATGAGTTTTTACGTTGCACAAAACAGGTAATACGAAACTTCTGAAGCGTTTAAAAATCCTGCAGTGCAATGCACTGCAGGATTTTTTTATGAAATCATTTTTGATTTGGGAGAGCTGCCTTTTTCTATTGCTTTTTTATCGTAAGGCAAGCTGAGTTTCGTAGATTTTTAGTAATCTTAAAAGGGGAATCTTTATGAAAATGAACGGTGCCCGGATCCTGATCGAGGAGCTGATCCGGCAGGGAGTTGATACAATCTTTGGCTATCCCGGCGGAGCAGTGCTCAATATCTATGATGAGCTTTATAAAGCAAGTGGAAGGATCCACCATGTCATTACCGCCCATGAGCAGGGAGCC
>DJXY01000158.1 GCA_002449915.1 Oribacterium sp. UBA6992 | reverse complement strand
GAAGTATTCCTTGAGAGACTTCCTGGTATTGCAGAGAAAGCTATTGCAGATGCATGTACAGGTTCCAACCCACGTCAGCCGTCTCAGGAAGAGATGGAGAAGCTGCTGAAGTGCTGCTACTATGATACAGAGGTAGATTTCTGATTGCTGAAGTAAGCTTAGATTAATCAGATATTGTCGACCTAAAAGAGCAAGTGTAATATAAAAAGATCCTTATAATGAAAACGCAGGAGGGAGCGAATGATTTTAAATCATCCGATCCCTCCTGCGTTTATAGCTGCCTTGATTGTTAATTGATTCTATGTGCCGATACGCAAACGCCACCTGACCTATAGGCTCAGGTGGCGATGTTTATTCATTTAAGAAATGGCAGAAATGCCTTGGCGAGTCCCAGGAAGATAAAAAATCCGAGTACGTCCGTCGCGGTGGTCACAAAGATACTGGATGCCAGCGCCGGATCTGCGTGCAGCTTTTCCAGTACCAGTGGTACCAGGAAACCAAAGATACCGGCAACCACGAGATTTCCAATCATCGCAAGGAAAATGATGAGACCGAGGTATGCGTTGCCATAAATCAGTGCAACGACAATACCAGTGACAACGCCTGTAGCGGCACCGTCTACAACACCAAGAAAGATTTCCTTTAAAAAAGCTTTCCAGCACTCGGAAAACTTTATTTCACCGTTGGCAAGCTCCCGGACCATGACGGACATAGTCTGCGTGCCTGCATTCCCGCCCATACCGGATACAATGGTCATGGTAGCGGATAGAGCAACAACCTGAGCAATGGTACTCTCAAAAATCTTTACAGTAAAGGATGCGAGAAAGGCGGTGAGGAGATTCACAAGCAGCCATGGAAGACGCATGCGTACAGACTCCCAGAGTGTTGTGTCCATGCCTTCCTCTGCGGAGGTTCCTCCCAAATGGGCGATATCCTCGTCATGCTCCTCGTTGATGACGTCAATGATATCATCAACGGTGATGATGCCCAGGATGGAACCCTTGCGGCTCACGACCGGGATCGCCTGCAGATCGTATTTGGATACTGCCTGCGCAACCTCCTCCTGATCCACTTCCGGTTCCACGGACACAACCTGATCATCCATGATCTCCATAAGCTTCGTGTTTCTGGAAGCACTAAGCAGATCTCTGAGATCGACAGTTCCCACAAGCTTTTTCTGGCGGTCACTGTCTGTAACATAAATCGTTTCGATCACCTCGGTTTTAGGACCGATATCACGGATGGTATCCAGGGCCTCCGCGCAGGTACGGTCCTCCCGGAGGGCAATATACTCGGTGGTCATGATACCTCCCGCAGAATCATCCGGATACTGCAGGAGCGTGTGAATGATTCTGCGGTCGCCTGCCTTCATGCGGTTCAGAAGACGTTTCCGCCTTGCGATATCCATTTCACCCAGGATATCTACGATATCATCCTTGGACATTTCCTCAAACATTTCAAGGAGCTGGTCATCGTTGATGTGCTCTCCGAGACGCTGACGGGTATCATCGTCTGCTTCCTCCATGATTTCGGTCAGCTGCTCTGTGTCAAGAAATTCCGGCAGCTTATCGATATCCTCGTCATCCAGCTCATCGACTTCCTCAACGAAGTCGGCAGGCTGCATATCCTCGTAATAATCTCCGATATTTTCCTTATTACCCTGATCGATGAGGTCTTCCAGTTCGTTATCATCGTCTTGATCCGGTTCCTTATTCTGATCGAAGTCATCGGAATCCGTATGAATCAGATTTCGATCCTCATCATCCTTGTCCTTATCCTTGCTCTGGTCCGGAATGGACTCAAAAAGCTCGGTCAGGTTAGGACGGCTCTCCTCTGGGATATCAATGTCCGTATTTTTTGTGTCCTTCTCCTCTGCCGGTTCCGATGTGGAATTTACAGTATCATGGCTGCTTTGCTGCAGCATGTCGGTTTTACTCTGCTTAAGATCTTCCATAGCCGGCCCCCCTGAAACACATATAGTCAAAATGCAGTATCTTATATCATTGTAAAATTTTAATGCTGAAAACGAAAGAGTTTACTGAACTTTTTTGTAAAACATTTTAAAAAGCTCCGGGCAAGATTTCGAGGAAGTGTACATGGAATTTTCCAACGGCGATTACAGAAAGTTCATATAATGAGATGACTTTTACGCAATGCGCTTGTTAAATATTACACAATATTGTTAATTGTTTATTGGAAATCCGATGGACACCTGTTATAATATATGCATCATGATCAGGCATGAAACGCGAGAGGTCGGAAAACAGACCATAACTCAAAAGCATGGAGGAAGAGATGTATAAAATCACTAAAGTTGAGCATCTGGTAGACAAAGACTGGCTCATGATTATTGAAGCGCCATTTGTCGCCAGAAAGTGTGAACCGGGTCAGTTTATGATTGCAAAGCTTGGAGAGCTGGGAGAGAGGATTCCTTTCACCATTGCTGACTATGATAGAGAAGCCGGCACCATTACGATTGTATTTCAGGTCGTTGGAGCTTCGACAGAAAAGATGAGCCATCTTAAAGCCGGAGATTCCTTTACGGATGTCGTAGGGCCTTTGGGCAGGCCTTCGGAGCTGATTAATACCCCAATTGAGGATCTTAAGAAGGAGAGCATTATCTTTATAGCCGGCGGTGTTGGCGCAGCTCCGGTTTATCCGCAGGTAAAATGGCTGCATGAGCATGGCATCGCAGCGGATGTGATTCTGGGCGCCCGCAATAAGGATCTGCTCATCATGGAAGATGCGCTGCGGGAGGTTGCCGCTAATGTCTATGTTACTACAGATGATGGATCATATGGAGCCAAGGGTGTGGTAACGGACGTACTTAAAAAGCTGGTCAATGAAGAAGGCAGAAAATATACCAAGTGTATTGCCATCGGTCCGGTCATTATGATGAAATTTGCATGTCTTACGACAAAAGACATGGGTATTCCGACCGTGGTATCTATGAACCCGATAATGGTCGACGGTACCGGTATGTGCGGTGCCTGCAGGCTGATTGTTGGTGGTAAAGTGAAATTTGCCTGTGTAGATGGTCCGGAGTTTGACGGACACGAGGTGGATTTCAATCTTGCAATGAAGCGGCAGCAGACCTATAAGGCAGAGGAGGGGCAGGCAATGCTTGCGCTTCTTGAGGCGGAAAAGGCACACGGCGGCTGCGGTGAATGCAATTAAGACGGGAGGATGCAATAATGGCTGTTGATGTATTAAAGAGAGTTCCGGTTCGTGAACAGGATCCTAAGGTAAGAGCTGCCAATTTCAAGGAGGTCTGCCTCGGATACAATGATGAGGAAGCTAAGGCGGAAGCATCCAGATGTCTGAATTGCAAGAATCCACAGTGCGTAAAGGGATGTCCGGTAGCGATCCATATTAATGAGTTTATCCATGAGATTCAGCAGGGAAATATTGAGAGAGCGGCAGATATCATCGCTTTGTCATCTTCCCTTCCGGCTGTTTGTGGACGTGTATGTCCGCAGGAGACACAGTGCGAGGGTAAGTGCATCCGTGGATTTAAGGGAGAGCCGGTTGCCATCGGAAAACTGGAGAGATATGTTGCCGACTGGGCA
>DJXY01000211.1 GCA_002449915.1 Oribacterium sp. UBA6992 | reverse complement strand
TTGGGTTGGGGCTTGCACTTTGTAAATCGATTGTCAATGCGCATGGTGGATCCATCAAGGTAGAAGACAATATGCCGCATGGTTCGGTTTTTACCTTTACGCTTCCGGCCGGGGAGGTGACGTTACGTGAATAAACCATTGATTCTTGTTGTGGAGGATGATCCGCCGGTACGGAACCTCATTACAACGACTTTAAAAGCCAATGAGTACCGCTTCCTCACAGCGGGGGATGGTGAGAATGCAATCATGGAGACGGCTTCGCATAATCCGGAGATTTTGCTGCTGGATCTCGGACTTCCGGATATGGATGGCGTGGATGTGATCCGCAGGATCCGTACCTGGTCCAATCTGCCGATTATTGTGATCAGCGCGCGGACGGAAGACGAGGATAAGATTGCGGCACTGGATGCCGGAGCGGATGATTATCTGACAAAGCCTTTTTCTGTAGAGGAGCTTTTGGCAAGGCTGAGGGTTACACAGCGGAGGCTGTCCTATATGTCAGCGGAAGCCATGACCATGAGCTCTGTTTTCATTAATGGTCAGCTGAAGGTGGATTATGCGAGCGGCTGTGCCTGGCTGAACGGCAAGGAGCTGCATCTCACGCCGATTGAATATAAGCTGCTCTGCCTTCTGTCCAAAAATCTGGGCAAGGTATTGACGCATACCTATATCACGCAGCATATCTGGGGACGCAGCTGGGATAATGATGTAGCGTCTCTCAGAGTATATATGGCGGCGCTTCGCAGGAAGCTTGAGCCGAATGCAGACTCTCCGCAGTATATCCAGACGCATATCGGTGTCGGTTACCGTATGATGAAAATCGATCCCGAGAAGGCAGATGCGGATCCTGTATAAGTCACATGTGTGAAATACATTGAACGCATAAATAGAACGCTGAATTGAGCCAATGCGATATGCTACCGCATTGGCTCAAAACGTGCTACAATAGCTGCATGCCCTGTCCGGGACGTAATTAATCATAAAAGGAGAGAAGGGGAGCATGCAGGCAAAGAAGCATTCCCCTGATAAAACTAGAGAGAAATGAAATCAACACTTAGGAGAACCTGGGCGGAAATCAATCTGGATGCGCTCAGCTATAATTATCATAAGATCCGGGACTATATTGGTAAGGATGTAAAATTTTTAGGCGTGGTCAAGGCTGACGCGTATGGACACGGCTCGGTGCAGGTTGCGTCAAAGCTTCAGAGTCTGGGCGCGGATTATCTTGCGGTTTCCAGTATTGATGAAGCGATGGAATTACGATTTAATGGCATTACGATCCCGATTCTTATTTTAGGGCATACACCCAAGGAACAGGTGGATCGTCTGATCTGCTTTAATATCACACAGGCTGTCACCTGCGAGGCGAAAGCACATGAATACAGTGAGGAAGCAGTGAAATACGGCGGCAGGCTTAAGGTCCATATCAAAGTGGACACCGGCATGTCCCGTCTCGGATATATCTGTGACGGGGATTACTTTGAGCATGGTGTGGATGGCATCGTAGAGGCATGTCGTCTGCCGGGATTGGATGCCGAAGGCATTTTCACGCATTTTGCCGTGGCGGATGAACCGGGCAAGGAGCAGGATATCTATACGAAGCATCAGTTCCGCCTTTTTACAAGTGTGATTGAGGCTGCCGAGAAAAAATGGGGGCATACGTTCCGCATCCGTCACTGTGCCAATACCGGTGCCACAGTGCGCTTCCCAGAGACCTATCTTGACATGGTACGTCCGGGGCTTCTGCTTTATGGCTATGGTGACTTTGCAAAACAGCTTGGACTTAAGCCGCTCATGGCATTAAAAACGACAGTCAGCACCATCAAGATCTATCCCAAGGGGACAAAAATCAGCTACGGAGGAATTTACACGACCAAGGATACAGAGCGGATCGGCGTGGTGCCGTATGGCTACGCGGATGGATTTTTCCGTGTGCTGTCCAATCGCTGCAGTCTCATCACAAAGGAAGGGCCGGCACCGCAGAGAGGGAAGATCTGCATGGACATGTGCATGATTGATCTCACGGGAAAGCCCGGTGTGGATGTCGGAAGCGAAATTGAAATTTTCGGTGAGCATCAGCCGGTGGAAACGCTTGCGGAGCTTGCCGGGACAATCCCGTATGAGCTTGTCTGCGCTGTCAGCAAGCGGGTGCCGCGTCTGTATCTTGAGCACGGCGAGGTGATCTCCAGGGAGCTGCTCTTGCGAATGTAACGTGCGTGGCGTCACCGGAAAGGATGAAAATGAACCATATCAGCAGTGATCTTAGATTCCGGACGGCGGAGCTCGCGGATGCCGGGAGGCTTTTGGAAATTTATGCGCCCTATGTCCGGGATACGGCGATTACATTTGAATACGAGGTTCCGTCTTTAGAGGAATTTACAGAGCGGATCCGGCATACGCTGGAAAGGTATCCGTATATTGTGGCGGAGCAGGATGGTAAGATTCTGGGATATGCCTACGTCGGTCCGTTTCATGAACGTGCGGCGTACGACTGGGCAGTGGAAACCTCTATTTATGTGGATCGGAATGTACAGCACAGTGGTGTCGGCAGAGGCTTATATGATGTGCTGGAGAAGGTGCTTCGGGCAATGCATATATTGAATCTTAATGCATGCATTGCCTATCCGCGCGAAGCAGATGATCATCTCACAAAAAACAGTGCGGAGTTTCATGCGCATCTCGGCTATCGGCTGGTAGGCGAATTTCATGATTGCGGATATAAATTCGGGCGCTGGTACGATATGATCTGGATGGAAAAGCTGATCGGCGAGCATACTGCGCATCCGGAGGCGGTTGAAGCATTTCCGGATGTGAGAGAGAAGCTTGTGGGGACGGTGCTCAGAAGTTAAGAGTGTCCGGCTTATCATCCTGTATGAGGTTTGATAAAGATAAGCAAAGACATCTGAAATGTTATGTGTGTTGGTTTAAGATGCGTGAATGCATCGGGGAAGGACTTGCATATGATACGATTTAATAATGACTATAATCACGGAGCGCATCCGGAAATCCTTAAGAGACTTGTGGAAACCAATGGCGAGAATTTCAGCGGCTATGGTACGGATCCGTGGTGTGAACGTGCAGCAAACAAGATCCGGGAACTAACCGCGTGTCCTGATGCAGCTGTCTGGTTTTTCCCGGGAGCAACGCAGGCCAACTTTGTAACGATTCATGCGCTCCTTGGTCCATGTGACAGTGTGATTGCCGCAGATACCGGACACATCAATGCACATGAATGCGCTTCGATCGAGAACACGGGCCATAAGATCCAGAGTTTACCCAATACAGATGGCAAAATCCACGCAGAGCAGATTGAGGCGCTGGCTCGTGCCTATTATGAAGCCGGGGAGCCGGAGTATCTGACGCGTCCTTCCATGGTTTACATTTCTTTTACTACAGAATTTGGTACGCTCTACAGTAAGACAGAGCTTAGCGCAATTTCAGAGGTCTGCCGGAAGTACCATATGCTTCTCTTTGTCGATGGCGCCCGGATGGCGTATGGACTTGGCTCGGAAAAAAATGATCTTAGTCTTGAGGATTTTGCAAGGCTTACCGATGTTTTTTATCTCGGCGGTACCAAATGCGGCGCACTGTTTGGAGAAGCCCTGGTGATCCCGGATCCGAAGCTTAGCCCTCGTTTCAAGAGCTATATGAAGCAGAGCGGAGCCGTGCTTGCCAAGGGCTGGACGCTTGGACTTCAGTTTGCAACGCTTCTCGAGAACAATCTCTATGTGGAGCTTGCCCGTAAGGCTGATGCCTATGCGATGGAAATCAAGGAAGCATTAGAGAAAAAGGGTATTTCTTCCTATATAGAGAGCTTTACCAATCAGCAGTTTATTGTGCTTACTGACGCACAGATGGAAGCACTCAGCAAGGACTTCATCTTTGAGTATACCTTAAAGGATGGAGACAACCGCAACGTTGTCCGCTTCTGCACCGCCTGGAGCACCAAAGCAGAAGAGGTGCAGGCACTTGTTAAGGCGATTGAGCAGCTTTGAGCCTTTAAATTTCTTGTAAGCTCATCCGAAACGAAACGTATCATCTCGCTTCGGATGAGTTCGACTCAAGTACAATCTTTTAAAGTCATCCGAATTGATACAGACTTGTCTCAATCGGATGACTTTTTCCTCAAATTACCGCACGGACTTCACCGCACAGACTTTACTGCACTGACTTCACCATGGTGAGTACGGCATCCTTGATTTTCTGATTTACCTTGAGCGCCTGTGCTCTTATCGGCTGGCAGGAGTAGAAATAGAACTTGATCTTCGGCTCTGTCCCGGAGGGACGCACCGCGAACCAGCTGCCGTTCTCCAGGAAGAAGCGCAGGACGTCGGAGGGCGGGATGTCTTCGAACCCTTCCCTGTAATCGATCACCTTGTCCACGCGGTAACCGCCCACGTTCCTGGGCAGGTCTGCCCGCAGCGCGCTCATCATGCGGCTGATCCGCTGCGCGCCGGCGATGCCCTGCAGCACGAGATTCGGCTCATCCTCGGCGAAATAGCCGTATTTTGCGTAGATATCCTCAAGAACGTTCCAGAGGGTCTTGCCCTGGAGGCGGTAGTACGCGGCGGCCTCCGCCACGAGCATACCGGCGCTGATGCCGTCCTTGTCCCGGATGTCCTCGCAGGCGGCGTAGCCCACAGACTCCTCATAGCCGAACAGATACCGGTATCCGTTCTCATGCAGGAAGGGGATGCGCCCGCAGATGTTCTTAAAGCCTGTCAGCGCCTCGAACATCTTCACGCCGTAGGCCTCGGCCATTCTGGTGGACATGGTGGAGGTGACGATGGATTTTACCATGGCGCCGTTGTCCGGCAGCGTTCCCGCATCCTTATGACCTTCCAGGATATAGTTGACAAGCAGATACCCGGTCTGATTTCCGTTCAGCGGGACATATTTTCCGCTTTCATCAAGAAGCTCGATGGCAAAGCGGTCCGAATCGGGATCCGTCGCCATCAGAAGCTCGGCGCCAAGCTCGTGCCCGAGCTTTTCGGAAAGTGCGAAGGCTGCCGGCGCTTCCGGATTGGGATAGCCCACCGTCGTGAAGTCAGGATCCGGATCCTTCTGCTCCTCGACAATGTGGAAATCCGTAAAGCCTCTGTCCTCCATCATCCTCCGGAAGGGGATGGAGCCGGCGCCGTTCAGCGGGGTGTATACGATGGGAATATCCAGGGCCAGGTCCTCTGCGCCGTGGATCGCAAGGGATTCGATGGCGTCCAGATAGCCTCTGTCATACTCTTCGCCCAGCATGATGATGCGGCCGTCCGCCAGAGCCTCCTCGTAGCTTCCGTTGTTGAAATCACCGAAATAATCCAGGCTGCTGATCTTTTCCATCATACCGTCGGCGATGGCCGCGCTCACCTGACAGCCGTCCTCCCAGTAGGCCTTGTATCCGTTATATTCCTTCGGGTT
>DJXY01000056.1 GCA_002449915.1 Oribacterium sp. UBA6992 | reverse complement strand
CAGCTAAGCTGGTGGTTTTGATTGCGCGTAAATACGTGGGTTTTGAAGGGTTTGTTTGAGCTAATCGGCTCATAAAAATAATTTGAATAGAAATGTGATTCTGTCCAAAAATATAGCTCATGAAATGTGATATATCTTCTTGAAGTGCCTGCTTTTTGTAATTTACAGTAATTACGGATTACAGATCTTGCATGGCTGATAGCCGTCAGCGATGGCTTCGTCTCTTGTGGAGAATGTGACTTTGTTTTTGTCGCTCATTTTAGCAACAGACTTACAATCGGGACGGTGAAATTTCCTGGAGTTGCTGTTGCCGATATAATTTGCGCCTTGCTTCTTAACATTTCCTGAATCAGCAGAAGACTTGCTGCCGGTAGAAGATGCATTTCCGGAAGCAGCGGCACCTTCGGCAGATCCTGTTCCAGAGCCCGCGTCACCGGCGCCAGCCAAACCGTTAATTTCCCCGGTGCTCTGATTCCCTGTGCTGCCGCCGGTAAATTCCGGTCCGGAACTGCTGCCATCAGTGTAATTAATAGTGATGCCCGGCTGAACATTATAGCAGTACACATTAAACTTCACGCCCGCACCATGGTCCTCCACGGATTCTGCTTCCATCAGCACACCACTTGCCAGTAGATTTTCCCCGACAAAGACCGGAGTCACTCGATACAGAACATGATGATGCGTTGCCTTGACATACTCCGCGACCTCGTTTTCAAAAGGCAGCATTCCCGTGACGTTCAGATACCGGGTTCCTGTGATCAGATTCTTTTCATTCGCATTTTCCCCTGCAAGCTGATAGCCAATCAGATGACAGCGATTATAGAGATAATTCCCATCGATGCCACTGTACTTCACAAGATGCCATCCTGTCGGTCGGACATTTCCGATCCGTCCACGTGCCTCTGTCGGCATAATTTCCAGAGAAATGTTGGCATATGCCACACCGCATCTGCCAAGCCGGTCCAGAGGGCTGTAATTCTCAAAGGACGCAGTGGTAAGTTCGTTCTCAGTAAAAAACGGGACATTGCCGTTGATCTCAACATAGGGGCTCCCACTGTACGCCGGGATTTCAGAAGGATCCAGCGAAATTCCGGATGCTTTTGCCGTTGCACCGGCAGATGATGAAGCACTTTTTGATCCTAACGCTCCGGCATTTGCTGAAATGCCCTGTGCGCCTGCCAAGGGTTCTGTATTAGCTGTGCCTTGAGAAACTCCTGTCGAGATTCCGGCATCCGACCCATCCGATCGCGTATCTGTGTCCACACCGGCATTGGACACATCAGAGTCTTCTGACCCTGCATCGGACCGATCTGCGCTTCCGGCATCGACTCCAGGCTCACTGCCTTCTGCGAATGTCTCCGCGCTCGTTACATTCGTATCTGCATTTATTGACGCATCCGCCGATACCTGCGTATCCTCATCCGCGCCACCACCGGACAACGCCGTGCCCGATGCATTCGCAGACCTTACTCCCGATGCATCCGGCATTGCTTCTGCTTGTATAGAATCACGTGATGCAGTCGTTTCGTCTACCGCGTGCGTGCGCCGCGCTGCAACTGGAGTAACCGTCAGCAGCAAGACCCTCAGCACAACAATCATCAGCCGAATCCCGGACAACCCATGAGATTTTCTGGCTTTTTTCATATTCGCCTCCATATCAGATTTTGAAATAGGGATGCCTATATTATAGCAGTGGGAAACTTTTATGGAAACATACCGTCCCAAATGTGTGCGTAACATAATTACAAAATCATAAAAAATGAGAACGAGCTATTATGGAAATCAATTCTGAAAACCGGATCTTACATAGAACTGCAAACGGATCCGCCAGTTAAAAACGTACTGCCATATTCTCATTTTTGCGGTATAGTATGATCATGATTGATTCGTAATATAACTTTTACCTATCTATACTCAATACACTTTTTGGAGGTGTCCATATGTACGATTATGATGTGTTATTTATTGGTTCTGGTCATGCGACCTGGCATGGCGCGTTGAAACTGGTACAGGCGGGGAAGAAGGTTGCCTTTGTGGATGGTGATCTGATCGGTGGCACCTGTACAAACTACGGATGCGATGCCAAGATCCTGCTGGATGCTCCGTTCGTCTTTGTCAATGGGCTTAAGCGTTATAAAGGAATTGGTATTGAGGAGACGCCTAAAATCTGTTGGGAAGATCTCATGAAGTATAAAAAGCAGGTGATTCAGCCGCTGCCAATGGCGCTGGAAAAAGGGATTTTTGCCAAAGCCGGGATGCCGGTCATACATGAAATGGCAAGGTTCGAGGACGCTCATACGGTGATTGCAGGCACAAAGCGCATTACCGCGGATAAGATTGTGATCGGCACAGGTGAACATCCGGTAAAACGCGACATTCCCGGGAAGGAATACATTCATGATAGCAGAGATTTCCTGGATTTGGCGGCATTCCCACAGAGGGTCGCATTCATCGGAGCCGGCATCATCAGCATGGAGTTTGCTTCCATGGCTATTGAGCTTGGTGCCGAGGTCACCGTCATTCACCATAACAGCCGTGCGCTCAAAATGTATCCGGCGAAGTATGTCGACATCGTTGTCAAAAAGATGGCGGACGAAGGTGTCAAATTTGATTTCAACGAGTCGGTAGAGCGGATTGACAAGGTCGGGGACGCATTTTGCCTCACTTATCAGAGTGGCAGG
>DJXY01000091.1 GCA_002449915.1 Oribacterium sp. UBA6992 | reverse complement strand
ATGCTCCAGAAAAACAACTTATGCCATACTTTAGCACATATGGCAAGGTAGCCTTTAACACCCGGTATTTTAAAACGTCTTTAGAGGATTCCGTCATCCGGATGCTCTGCAGGGTAATTATGAGATCTGACAGTCACACGCTCAGGAGTTTTTGTGATACTCTATAAAATGCGGGTCAAAGGGGTCCTGATGCCGGAGAACCATCGGGCACTCCCGGATCACACCATCCTCCACCGCATAGTGAAACATGTCGCAGTTTCCCACCTTAACCGTCCAGAAATCGCGTAACGGCAGCCCGCTCAATACGCGCAGGATGGAGCGAAGGGTACAGCCATGCGTCGCGATCAGGACATTTCCCCCGGCATCATCCCCGCCGGGAGTGGCAGCACGCTTCAAATCCCTGATAAAGTCACTTGCGCGTTGGTATACATCCTCAAAGGATTCGCCACCCTTCGGCGGGATATAGTGCTCCGGATCATCGTTAAGACGCAGGATTTCCGGACCGCCTTCCACATAGGAAATGCCTTCCCAGACACCGAATCCCATTTCGATCAGACGCGGATCCAGCGAGAAGTCCCGCCGCGTCCTGCCGGTAACGATCTCTCCGGTCTCTGCAGCTCTGTCCAACGTGCTGCTATAGATATGCTGGAAGCTGAGCCGCTGCTTTTTAAGCTCATCTCTTGCTTCCCGTGCCTGCCGGCGTCCGTTGTCATTGAGCGGGATATCAATATGTCCCTGCATCAGGGTTTTCCGGTTATAATCCGTCTCTCCATGCCGGAGAAAGTACCAGTTTGTTCTCAAAATTTATCCTCCTTGAGATATCCTTTTACAAAGACCATTATGAACTTACAGATGGAATCCCATCGGATACCTCTTTGGTTCCTTTTCATTGAGCACCTCTGTGCTTTCATCGGCAGCCAGACGGAAATCTGCGCTGGTGATTTCCCGCTTCCGGGATATAGATGTGCCAAGCTCCTCCCGCAAAAGCGTCTTGGAGGTAGTGCGCTCAAACAGGTTCCTAACATAACGCGCATTGGAGAAGGTTCCGCTTCTCAGCACCTGATCCGGAAGCTTACGGAAATAGTTCATAACCTCATCGCTTAATCCCTTTTCCACGCGGAAGCGGTCCCGTTTCACCATATGCAGATAAATTTCCCCAAGCTCCTCCCTGCTGAAATCCTCAAAGCGGATTTCATATGGCATGTCAGAGCTAAGCTCCGGATACTCCTTTTCCAGCCGTGCCATATCGGCTTCCGTTCCGGAAATAACCGTCAGCATATGCGTCTCCGGATTTTTCATTTCAGAAATCAAGGCATCCATCGCTTCACGACGATACCGGATTTTACGCTTTTTGGCAAGCGCAAGCTGCTCCGGCGTTGGAGAACTCTCTCCCTTGTCGGACATGCCCTGCTGCAGCTCCTCCGCATCCTCTCCCGTTTCCGGTTCCTCACGGAAAATCTCATCTATAAAGAGTACCGACCCCTCGGCATCCCTGCAGATCGCGAGTGTTTTCGGCACCGTTTCTCCTTCAATACATCCGGCAAGATCCGTAATGTCATGCTCAAGGAAACCACCATTTTTGAGCACACCCCGCTCCTTAAGAATGGCACCGAGGATACGGGCAATCTCCGTCCGTCCTGTGCCCGGATTTCCTATAAAGCGAATGTTCAGGTGTCCGAAATCCACGTTTTCCGTGCCATTTTTTGTAATTTCCTTAAGAATCGTGTCCATCTGCTTCCGTACGGAATCGATGCCAACCAGCTCCGCAAGCTTCTCCTCCGGCGTAAGCTCCTTCAGGCTCTTGGGAGATACCAGTGAGGGTAGATCCTTTGCGGTAATCAGACGATCCTCGTAAGAGAGCTTTACCGTCGTAGACACTGTGCCGTGTTTTGTATTGGCAGGCTGTGCCTTTACGGAAGCAGTCATCTTATGCGTAGCATCATTACAATTTGCATCGGAGCTGCAATCTTTCACTTCAGAACTTTCTGCATCTTGCGGCTCACGGGCATCGGAAGGTCCGGAGCATTCGCCGCATTGCGCTGCTTTACTCTCGGCGAGACTCCTAAGTTTTGCAACTACCATCTCGCGAACGATTTTATTGATCGTGCTGACTCCATAAAAATGTCCGTCGGACTTCTCATCGTTGACTCTTTTACGGAAAAGCTCCATTGCATTTGCATCTGCCCGGAATCCGTAGTCCTTAAGCTGGTCCTCGACTGAACGAATCAAGAGTTCCTCCGGGAGCGGTGGAAGCACAATGGTATCCAGGGTAAAGATGTCACCAAGTACAGAAGCAACGTGATTTATGACCTTTTTTTCCAAGTACGGCATCTTAAAGATAAACCTGCATTCGCTGTCCTGTGCATAGAGGTAAAGAAGGAAGTCCCGGAATGCGGGATCATCAATATCATCCACCCAGTCGGTGATGTCGATGCAAAACAGGCTTGCCTCGCTCTGCGCCATGTAGGCTTTGGCATCGCTTAAGCTGAGATACTCCCCGGTATCCGGAGAAATCCTGAGTTCGCAGCCACCGCCATTTCCAGGGATCAGCTGATCCTCTACGAGATAGTCAAAAAAGTCGGAGATCGGCGCCGTCATGCCGACACCGATATTTACGGAAAACAGGTAGACCCGGTCATCCAGGACATCCAACAGGCGTGCGCTGCTGCGGAGATACGGCAGCATGGCATGGATGGAGTTACAAAGCTGCACCAGGCTGTCATATCCCCGGAGCTTCCGGATCTTTTTAAGGGCAGGACCACCCTCCGGGATATACCCTCCAGGGAGACGCGGTGCGGAAGCAATGGCAGATGCAGCTGCCTTGGCAGCGGTTGGCGCCGCATCTGCGTCAGCAGTTCCGGACTCTGTTTCTGCACCGTTGCCTGTAGATTCCGGCTCTGTGTATGCTGCAGCAGACTCCGCACTCGTATTGGTGGTTGTGAATTGTGTATCGGTAGCTGCGGTGGTATCCTCTGCATATTCTGAGGGATCCAGTTCTGCGTACTTTACCGTCAGCACTACGTCCATGTACTCTGCATCCAGCTGGAACTGGTTCCGGAGAATGCTTCTGAGCGTGTTTTCCAGATCCCTGGAGTGGATATTTTTTTCATCATAAAACAGCTCCAGCTTGGTAATCCCAAGATATTGCAGTGTCAGCGCCGGGAAACGATGTGTCAGCGCTTCGGCAAAAACACGTGCGGCGATTCGTGGATCTTTTCCGCTGATTGCATTCACCCACTGTTCATCAAGATATATGGTAATCGCGTTCATGCATAAGCTCCTCTTTTGTAAAATTCGGATGAAACTTCTCTGCGCTTCAGATTTTCTCAGGCGCTAAAGATACTTTTGCGCTTGTATTCAGGTGCCGCAATATCCAGACAGCTTGAGTGAAAATACATTCAATATTCTGCTTATCCAGATGTTTATACTCTGCAAAGTCATACCATTTTACGGGACTTCCATAGGATATACGTCAGTTATTTCAGTCTCACAAGTTCATATGTTCTGGAACCAAGTCCGATTTTCTCCGCATGCTCCAGCGTTTCTTTCCAACGGACGTTGGGATTGCTGTCCATGAAATGATCATGATGCTGATGAAACGCAGGATCCGCAAGATGCTCACCCAGCTGACTGTTGCGGATTGGTGCAGCCTTCTGGCACAAATCCACGCAGGCCTGATCCAGTGCAACAGGGTCAAACGATGCCAGCATACCAAGATCCGGTAGTATCGGCGCATCATTCTCCGGATGGCAGTCGCAGTTTGGTGAAACATCTGTAATCAGGCTGATATGAAAGCACGGTCTTCCGTCGACAACAGCCTGCGAGTATTCCGCGATTTTGCAGCCGAGGATTTCATTCGCATCACTGTTATCGTTGCTGATCGCATCAAAGGAACATGCGCCGATGCAGCGTCCGCAGCCCTTGCACAGATCCTGGTCGATGACTGCCTTGCCGGATTCATAGCGGATCGCGTCGCTTCCGCATTCCTTCGCGCAGCGGCGGCAGCCCCGGCAAAGCTCCGGATCGACCTGGGGCTTGCCGTCATTGTGCTGCTGCATCTTGCCCGCCCGGGAGCCGCAGCCCATGCCGATGTTCTTGATGGTGCCGCCGAAGCCGGTCATCTCGTGGCCCTTGAAGTGGGTCAGGGAGACGAGCACGTCCGCGTCCATCAGGGCCCGGCCGATGTGGGCCTCCTGACAGTATTCGCCGTTGGGAACGGGCACGTCGACCTCGTCGGTGCCGCGCAGGCCGTCGGCGATGATGATCTG
>DJXY01000071.1 GCA_002449915.1 Oribacterium sp. UBA6992 | reverse complement strand
TTAAAGATACAGACTGCCGCACTTGTCACACCATATGCGGATACCGGTGCAATGGGAGCCACGACCTTTGATAAAGAGGGAATTGCAGAGCTCCTCATGCTCCTTAACGAGGCAGGGCTGGATCTTCATGTACATACCGTAGGTGAACGTGCGTCGCGTACGATACTGGACGGTGTGGAAATTGCCAGACGGAATCTGGGAGATGACTATCATGTGAAGGTCACCTGTGCCCATCTGGAGATTCAGGATGATGCGGATATTAGCCGCTTTGCAAAGCTTGGGGTCTTCGCCGATTACACACCGTGGTGGCATGCAGGAAATATGGGCGGAGAGCCTTTTAGGGCATGGTGTGAGCTGCTTGGAGAGAAGAGGGCACTTTCCATGTACCGCTGCAAGAGCCTTTGGAACAGCGGAGCTGTGGTTACTTTCTCAAGCGATGAGGTATTCTTCGGTGATAACTGGAGCCCTTACCTTGGGATGGAGGTAGGAATGACCCGCCACATCACCGATAAGACAAAAGCTCTGGAACACAGCAGGACCAAGGGGGCATATCCGCCTGCAGCCGAGCAGATGAGCATAGAAGAAATGATACTCGGATATACCATAAACGGAGCAAAACAGCTTGGTATCGAGAATAGCAAGGGATCCATCGAGACCGGAAAAGATGCGGACTTTCTGGTGTTTGATAATGATCTGCTTACAGCAGAGCATGAGGGCTTCAGTCATAACAAGCCATCAGAGGTGTTCTTCTGCGGAGAGAAAGTGAAATGCTGCTGAATAACCGAATGAATCCGGATGTGACCTTATGTCGACCATGTTTTCAAAGACATTGAAAAAATTGAGGGCTGAAAGTGGAATCTCACAGCTACAGCTTGCGGAGCGATTGTTTGTTGAGCGTTCCACGATCAGCCGCTGGGAAAGCGGCAACCGTATTCCTGATAACAGGATGATCGCAAGGATTTCGAAATTATTGGACGCGGACATTAATATTCTGTTAAATGCTGCGGCTGAGAGTGACGAATTTCCTAATGTTATCATAGTGGATGATACTAAGATCATTCTTAAGGGAGGTATCCCCGTGTTGGAGGCGGTTATGCCGAATGCTGTGATCACCGGCTTCACCCGGCCTTCTGAAGCCGTTGAATACGCGAAAACAAACCGGGTCGCCTTGGCTTTCCTGGATATAGAGCTTGGAAAGACGAATGGACTGGAGCTGTGCAGCACACTGCTTGAGATCAATCCCCGAACCAATGTGGTATTTCTGACTTCTTATATTGGATATGCCCTTGATGCATGGAGCACCGGAGCCTGTGGTTTCATGAAAAAGCCGCTGACTTATGAAGGGGTAAAGGAACAGCTGAAAAAACTTCGTTACCCGGTTTGGACAGGAGATATCGGCAAATGATCGATCAGACGATCTTTATTCACGGGATTTATTATGGTGTTGCACTCCTGCTCATGGGCATGGGACTCTGCTTTGCTTTCATCATGCCCGGTGTTGACAGATGGAGTAAATGTTTTTTTACGGTTTTCTTCAGTATTCTTTTTTTCTTATGCTGCTTTTCTTTGTCGGAAATGTTTTTCTATGGGATTCCGGGAATGGATCGGTTGTCGGTTATCGCGAATTTTTGGATGTCCCTGCTTTCCGTAATTCCATTACCCATGATGACTCTTTTCCTGCTTCATTTAAGCGGAGAGTCCTGGAAGAAGAGCTCATTGTTCCGTATTGTTCTTGTACAGTTTGTCATATACTTTATTTTGTTGATAATTGCTCAATTCACGTCTGCCTTTTTTTATGTAACTCCGGATAACATTTTCCACTTTGGATCATGGTATCCGCTTATTGTAGCTCCGACATTTGTGATCGAACTGCTTAATCTGGCAGGTCTTGTTCGAAGAAAGAACTTGCTGACGAAAAAGCAGTTTGTCGCTATATTGATCTCACTGCTGCCGCTGACTGTTGCCCTGGCAGTTCATCTGTTAGTTGCTTCTTTTCCTTTTATCGTAATTGGAATTGCAATATCCGCTATATCAATGTACAGTCTTGTGGTGTCTGACGAGATCGAGCGGCAGCTGCGTCAGCAGCGGGAGATCGCAAGGCAGAGTGCCGGCATAATGGCACTTCAGATGAGACCGCATTTCATTCATAACACTCTGATGAGCATCTATTACCTCTGTAAACAGGATCCTGCGGAGGCTCAAAGGGTCACACTCGATTTTAACAACTATCTTGAAAAGAACCTGAACGCACTGGCAAGCGATGAAACCATCCCCTTTTCGGTGGAACTGGAACATACCGTTGCTTATCTTAATGTTGAGCAGGCACTGTATGATGAAAATCTTTTCGTTGAATATGATACGCCGCACACCGGCTTTCGTGTGCCGCCGCTGACTCTGCAGCCAATAGTGGAGAATGCCGTAAAACACGGTTTGGACCCTGATTCAGAACCACTGTTTATTTCCATTCAGACGCGTGAGACGGATTCAGGAAGCGAGATCATTGTTTCGGACAACGGACCCGGTTTTGAACCGGCCGATGATGACAAGCCTCACATTGCCCTTGCAAATATCCGGCAGAGACTTAAAATGATGTGCCGCGG
>DJXY01000182.1 GCA_002449915.1 Oribacterium sp. UBA6992 | reverse complement strand
ACAATATCATTTTCCATCTTCATGGCTTCCAGTACAAGGATCGGATCGCCCGCCTTAACTGTATCACCAGGATTTTTCTTAACAGCAAGGATCTTGCCTGGCATCGGCGAAGTTACCTCAATGGAGCCAGCCGTGCCGGATGCTGCCGGAGCGGACTCGGTCTTAGCCTGAGAAGCTGCCGGTGCAGCTTCCGCTGCAGTTGGAGCCGGTGCTGCCGCAACTGCGCTGGCAGTAACTGTTGGAGCCATTGGCTGCGCAGCTGAAACGGAAAATCCACGTCTACGGATGGAACGAACGACAAGACCATTGTTAAGAGTCGGTCCCGGAACAAATCCTGTATCCGTACTATTGCTGGTATCTGCTTCATACTGGGCAATGGCAGCTGCAATCACAGCCTGAAGCCCATCGCCTGCCTGAGGCTTCACAGGAGCTGCCTTTACAGGAGCTGGTGCTGGTTTCACAGGCGCAGCCGGAGCTTTAGCACTCTGCTTGTTCTTTTTTCTGTCTTCAAATACCTTGATGTATTTAAACAGGCTGATAATCCATGCAATGAAAATCAGGATGATAAATACAGATCCCATACCGAGAACCAGGTTACCGGCTGCATCCGCGATTTCCTCGCCTAATGAGTAGGTCGGTTCAAAGGTCATTTCGGTTATTTTGGAAAGATCTTCACTGAGTCCGAGTGTAAGCTTTAATGTTCTGTCAGAATATGTCGATTCAATGTCGATGGAATATCCATCCTCTGTAGCAGTGGCTGTTGCACTGTCAACACTCTGGAAGGTTCCAAGGCGGTCGAGGTCATTTTTAAAGTTTGTAAGACCATTAAATACAACTGCGTCCTTAGACTTTTCTGCAGAATCAATCGTTGATTGAATCTCATCCGGTGTAAGCTGGGCAATGTTTTCCATGTACTGCTTTCCGGATTCTTCCAGCTTTGTCTGAGTGGCTGCATCCATAGGAGCTGTTTTGACTTCCTTGGTGCCACAAGCTGCGAGTGTAACGACACTGAGAACAAGAAGAACACTGAGGACCGCTTTTCTAATCCATTGTTTCATCTTGTCTCCTCTCATACTGTTCCGTGCTTCTTATCTGGTCTGAACACACTCTTTGTAAACAGCATTTCAAATGCAGCAATTACTCTCTGTCTTGTTTCCTCTGCATTGATGATGTCATCTACATAACCATGCTGAGCTGCAGACTGAGCTGCATTTTTCTCTTTCAGAAGCTTGGCATTGGCTGCTTCGGAGGTCTCATCCTCTGAAATGATTTCAGCTGCCTTGGCTGCATCCATGATACCGATCTGTGCTGTCGGATATGCATAAACAATATCTGTACCAAGCGGCTTGGAGCCAAGAGCAAGACCTGCAGTACCAAGAGCATTTTTAACAACGGTAACCATCGGAACAGATGCATTGGCATATGCATATGCCAGGGAAGAAATAGCCTTCGGACCAAACTTTTCTGTGCACTGGCAGTTACGATATCCCTTTACATCAGCAAGTGTCAGAACCGGAATTTCAAATGCATCACAGAAGCTTACCAGGCGCTGTGCTTTATCGGCACCCTTCCAGGAAAGCTGATCTTGTTTATTGGCAACAACACCTACGGTTGCACCATTCAGCTGGATCAGACCGGTAACGACATCCTCAGAGAATGCCTTGCGGGTTTCAAAGAAAATACCATTATCAGCAATCTGCTTTACAGCTTCTGCTGCGTCAAGCTTTTCAATGCCTGCAACGGAACGGTTAAGGTCATCTGTACATTCATCTACAGGACCGCCGTCCTCATTGTTGCCTGGCAGAATTGCGACAAGACGTCTGATCTCGTCAAAAATCTCTGACTCTGTGCCGGCAAAATCAACATGACCATACTCAGCCTGTGCCTCTGCCTTGGCAATAGTGTCATCCTTGTTGCCCTTTACAGCATCCGGAGCATTGACATAAAGTCTTGCACTGTTGTCCTCCATAAATACGAAGTCAGAAAGTCCGGTAAGGACAGAAAGACCGCCGCCACAGTTACCAAGTACAACAGAGATCTGAGGTACCACACCGCTTGCAAGCGTCTGTTTTTTATACAGTCTGCCAAGACCGAAAAGCGCATCAGATGCCTCCTCAAGTCTTACGCCGGAGCAGTCCAGGAGACCGATGACCGGAGCTCCCATCTTCATTGCCATGGAATAGATGTTGGCAATTTTCCTGGCATGCATTTCTCCGATAGAACCGCCGAGAACGGAAGCATCCTGAGAGTAAACATACACAAGGTTGCCGTCAATCGTTCCATAGCCGGTTACAACACCGTCTGATGGTGCCTTTTTTTCAGCCATGTTGAAGTCTGTGGATCTTGCCTGAACAAGCTTACCAACTTCAACGAAGCTGAACTCATCAAGCAGCGTCTGAATTCGGGACAAAGCTGATGACTTTGACTGATTATCCATTTTTTATCCTCCATTTCATTATAAAGCGGGAAATATTCCCGGATTATCTCAAATAATTGTATACGATGAAGATTCATATTTCAAGGGCTAGTGATTAATTTGACAAGTCCTGAAGCGACAAATCTATGGACAGCTGTCATACAAATCTAAGTCCCTTGGGATAATGATTTTTAATTCTGCTGTTGGAATACTTTCCGAATCCGAGAGCTTGACCATCGCAGGCAATCAGTACATACCCTTTAAATGGATTTTCAACTTTTTCACCTGCTTCCGCAGGTACCAGTTCATCTTGAGAAGCAGAAATTTCCAGCCCATGCAGGTACTGCCCGACTCTCGGGTCATCCACAGAGAGATCTAAAAGTGAAAAATACATCTGAAATGCATCCTTGGAAAAACGGACTGCATGACTTAATGCATGTGCCGGCTCCAGACGATTTTTAAGTCTCTCGGCAAAAGGTACGCCTTCTCTCAATACGTGCAGTCCCCGGAGATCAGGCATGTATTCCGGTATTAGGAAATCCTGATCTTTTCCTTTTTTTCTGCGGAAGCCCGTTTCACGGAAAAGGTCCAGGCTGCAAGGCTCCGGAGCTACGGTTTCCGGACCACGCTTTTTAAAGACAGCAATATAATGACCTTCTCCCCGTTCCTTGTGCGGCCAGATCTTCTTTTCATATATGAGCTCGAGCTCCGGATCCAATGTGAGGATATATTGTGCCATTTCTTCATCTTCACCCGGCTCAAAGGTGCAGGTTGAGTAACTCATTTTTCCGCCGGACGCAAGCATCTTTACTGCGTTTGCGACAATTTCTTTTTGACGGATAATGCATTTCAGCACATTATCCGGGCTCCACTCGGAAATTGCGGTATCATCCTTTCGGAACATGCCTTCACCGGAACATGGCGCATCCACGATGATGCGGGAAAAGTATCCCGGAAAGTATGCGGCAAGCCTTCCGGTATCTTCATTCAGCACTGCTCCGTTTAGGATGCCCATACGTTCAAAGTTTGAGGACAACGTCCTCGCACGGCTTGCAACATATTCATTGGAAATAATCAGACCGCCCAGCTCCGGATCCAGATGATCCGCAGCCTGGGTGGATTTGCCTCCCGGCGAAGCGCAGAGATCCATTACACGGTCAAAGGGACGTATGTCAAGCTGCTCTACCACCTGCATGGCAGAAGGCTCCTGAATATAGTATACTCCTGCCTCATGGTATGGATGCTTTCCGGGACGGATTCCAAGCTCTGCTAGTCTTTCTTCATTAATGTAAAATTCTCTTGAGCGCTCTGCTTCCGTGTCTTCGGAAGTCTTCTGCGCGCCTTCGTCCAGTGGCATCAGCTTCCAGTCATGCAATAGTGACTGGTAACTGATTTTGTGCGTTGAATCATGCGCTGTTGCGAGTTTAGAGAGATTCAGCCGGAGACCTCTCACCGGGGTTTCATTATATGTCTTTAAAAAAGCATCATATTCATCTCCCAGCAGCACTTTCATGCGCTTCAAAAATTCTTCCGGAAGGATTTTTTTCATTTCTGCTCCTATCCCGATGTTAAACTTTGTACATCATATACTCAGAAAAAAACAGCCGCAGATTGATCCTACATCATGTCTGCGACTGTCCTTAATATTCATCCGACGTTTTTTTCTGTAATACTTTGTGATGCTTACAGATCAATGCGGTTATCTCCGCTGTTATCCCCGTCTACAACATAATAAGCAGCATTTTCTCTTGCTACTACGTAGACCTCAACATCCTTGGCATCAGCTTTTTTTGCCTTGGCGGCCTTTACAGCCTGGTCAATAATATCAGCTGCCTTAACCTGCTTACCATTAAACTCAAAGGTAACGGTAGTTTTTACGGATTCATCTTCCTTCTTTGCCGGTACTTCCTTCTTTACTGGAGCCTTGCTTTCCGCGGCTTTGGTTTCCGCTGCTTTTACCACGGTTTCCTTTTTAACGGATTCTTTCTTAACCGTTTCCTTCTTTACAGGGGCCTTTTTAGCAGAAGCTTTATGAGCAGAAGTTTTTTTAACAGAAGCCTGCTTCTCCTCTGCCTTAACTCCGGCGTTATCTTTTTCTACGGCCTTTTTGATTTCTGCAAATGACTCTGTCAGAGCAGCATCTTTTTTAGCTTCGGTAGCTTTAGCTGCAGCCTTTGTATTCTTCTCCATCAGTAATTATCTCCTTCTTCCGGGTTTCGGAAAATTTAAATACAGCCAAATTATAAAGAGTATAAAATTATTTGTCAACCTGATATGTAATGACCTTT
>DJXY01000141.1 GCA_002449915.1 Oribacterium sp. UBA6992 | reverse complement strand
CCACGGATGAGGTTCTTAAGCTGCTGAGCAGTATTGTATCAGGGCAGCATCGGACCTTAATCATGGTTACGCATGATCCTCATATTGCAGCGTATGCCGACCGGCAGCTGCGGATTGTGGATGGTCAGATCACGGAAATGCTGATACGTCAGGACAGTGCCATAGAGCAGAAAATCCTTTTGGAAAATCAGAAGCCTCCTTTTGCAGATGTCCATGTGCGTGAAAATACAGAAGAAAGCAGTAAGGTAAACGGAGCATGTTAAGTCAAATCTTTCATAAATCAATAGCCTCAATCGCTGCAGGACTGGCAGCTGCTGTTATGCTGAGCACTCTTATGCCTGTAAGCGTCAGAGCGTCCTATGTAGATACCAATCTCAATACATTTATACATGATGCAGAGGACCTCCAGGTAGGGTATGTAGGTCAGGATATGCAGCTCCATGTACGGATCGGGTACAATGGCGTCAACGGTCTGTATAATCCTGCAACAGATGAGATCAATAATGTAAGGGTTCGTCTTTCCAATGATCAGAACTACCTTACGATTACAGACAGTTCTCCCAATGCATCCCCTAAAAATAATCCATATAAAGAAGATTCCGAGGATGATTCTGAAGCCGCCGCTCATGATGCGTACAATGAGGGCTGGAAAAACGGTATACAAAGGGCGTATAATGCCAGCATCGGTCTTACATATCCTGTAGATGGTGGAAAATATCCGTTTGAAGTCAACAACTCCATTTTTACGCAGGAGCAGAATCTCGGTACCCTGAAAAAAGGGCAATATACCGAGGCTGTATTTAATGTTACTGTGCGAAGCGATGCACTGCAGGACGCAGGAAGCTCCGGGTCCTATTTCGGGATACCGTTTACGATCTGGTATGACGTGCCTGCCAATTCCACAGGTGCTTCCGGTCATCTTTTAAAAACAGAATTTGTAAATGTATATATTGCCGCTGCCGGCGATGTTACGGTTCCATCTGCAACGGTCAAAGACAAGACCTTTGCAATCGGAGAAAATCAGTCCACACCAAAGGGAAGCCCTGCTTCCGTCATGGAATTTGGTGTGAATCTGAGAAACCAGAAATCACAGCCGCTGTATGATGTCAATGTGCATCTCAATACGGTGTTAGCCAAGGATCTGGATGTACAGAAAACTGCTAATTCCAAAAGCTCGGCGACGACCGATTTTCCTTTTAACATTAATGAAGCTAACTATGACAGACATTTTGATGTAATTCAACCGGATGAGACATTCGCACCTCCGTACTCTATGTCTGTTAAAAAGACAGCTGCCGCCGGATACTATCCTTTAAGCTATACTGTAACGTATAAGCAGACACCCACGGCAACGGTAAGCATCTCAGAGGATTATACATTTTATGTTAATATAACAAATCCTGCGATGACTGAAACAGAGACGGAAACTTATCGGGAGTTTAACGAAAACGACCGTACCAAGGCACGTATTGTTGTGGACTCGTATCACACGGAGCCGGAGAAGGTATACGCAGGACAGCCCTTTACACTGGTACTTAACATGAAAAATGCATCCTCCAGCATCAGTGCCAGCAACCTCCTTTTTACCATGGAGTCGGAAAAGGTTTCAGACTCAGCGGTTTTTGCTATGCAGGGAGGAACCAGCTCCATTGCGGTAGACAGTCTTGCCGCAGGCGCTTCTACAGAGCTTAAAATCGGCATGCAGGCGGCTTCCGGCGTGGATCCGAGATCGTACAGCCTGAAGATCCATGAAAAATATGACTCTCCGGAATTTAAAAATGCGGCTGAGGATGTAGAGGTTGATATCAACGTATTACAAAATGCACGGCTCTCGGTCTCCAATTTTGATGTCATGCCGGCATCCATTGAGGTTGGAAATGAAGCCGATGTCATGTTTGGTATTAATAATACCGGCAAGGTTACACTTTATAATGTTGAGGCATCCTTTGCTGCGGATTCTATTAAATCTGCTTCCACCTACGTAGGTAATATCAAGCCCGGTGAAACCGGAAACGTAGATGTCATGCTGGAGGGCATTGCTCCGACAACGGATGACGGAACCATCGCTGTTACAATTACTTATGAGGATGTGGACGGCAATCCATCCTCGCAGGCAGAATCCGTAAATCTCATGGTCACGGAGGCAATGGATAACTTTCAAAATGAAGCTATGGAAATGCCGGAGGAGAAGCCTTCTTTTATTATAAAGAAATACAAGGTACCTCTATTGATTGGAGTATGCGGTTTGATTGCAGCTGGTTTCGGCATGCATCATTTCCGTAAGAAAAAGAAAAACGAGGCGGAAGATGAGACCATCTGATCTGATCAGGCTTGCATTTAGCAATCTGAAAAGGAGAAAGACAAGAACTGTACTGACCGTTCTGGGTGTGGTGATCGGCACTGCATCCATCGTTGTCATGGTAAGTCTCGGTCTCGGAATGTCCAGCATGCTGCTTGCTTCCTACCAGAGCTCAGGTTCGCTTACAATGGTCACGGTATATGGAGGCTACGGGGATCAGGATCATCAGCTTACCGATCAGGTGATTTCCGATTTTGCAGCTATCCCGCATGTAACCGGTACATCTCCATCTCTTTCCGTAAATGTAGAAATGCGTTCCGGGGCATATACAGCTAATACCTCCATTATAGGGGTTTCCCAGGATTACTTCAGGGATATGGAGCTTGCATCCGGAAGCATTCCCAAGCCGGACCAGCCGACGCTCAGCATTGTATATGGCAATACATCCTGCTCTTACTTTATCAAAGGGCAGGATTACTCACAGTTCAAGCAGGTTGACCCGGAAAAGGATACCATTTTTTTTACATTTCCAGATGGGTATACCGGGAGCTCTGACAGTAAATATGGCACTGGAGGAGACGATGGCGGTCAGCAGAAGGGCAACAAGAAAAAATATATCCTGGAGAGGGCAGGTCTGATGGCTGGCGGACCGGATCATTTTTCTATGGACAGCATGAATATTTACGCTGATATTGATACCTTTAAGACCTTCTTACGGAAGATCTATAAAAAAAATCTGGTTCCGAATCCTGCCACCAATAAAAATGGAAAGCCGCTCAGATATTACGTTTATGATCAGGCATATGTTTTTGTCGATGACATGGATAATGTACAGTCTGTTCAGAAAAGTATTACTGATATGGGGTACGAAGCCAGCTCCAACATGCAGTGGCTAGAGCAGGCACAGCAGACGCTCAATACGGTACAGCTGGTACTTGGCGGAATTGGTGCGGTGTCCCTCCTGGTCGCGGCAATCGGTATCATGAATACCATGATGATGTCGATCTATGAAAGAACCAGGGATATCGGTGTCATGAAGGTTCTCGGATGTGATATGAAGGATATCCGGAACATGTTTCTTGCGGAGTCTGCGATCATCGGACTGATGGGCGGCATTGCGGGCATCATCTTAAGTATGTTGATTTCCGCAGTGATAAATTATTTTACAGGAAGCCAGAGCGAGCTTGTCTCCAATCTAACCCAGAGCTGGGGACAGTCCGCAGCCAGAATTTCGCTGATTCCACCCTGGCTGATCCTTGCGGCAATTCTGTTTGCCATGGTTGTTGGTTCATTTTCCGGATATCTGCCTGCAGTACGGGCTATGAAGCTGAGTCCTCTGGCAGCAATCCGTAATGAATAAATACATAAGCATATTAGTAAGAAGTGAGGTACTCAATGCTAAAAGTCGCTAAATTCGGAGGCAGCTCCTGCGCATCTGCCGAACAGTTTCAGAAGGTAAAAAACATAATCATGCAGGACAGGGGACGGAGATATATCATTGTCTCTGCGCCAGGAAAACGCAATGCAAAGGATACAAAGGTAACAGATCTTTTGTATAAGCTGTATGATGCTGTAGAACAGGATGGAGATGCAGAAGGAATTCTCAAAAAAATCCAGAAAAGATATCAGGATATTATTGACGGACTTGGGCTTGACTTCAGTCTTTCCGAGGATTTCCAGAACATTTTTGATAATCTGAAATCAGGTGCGGGTAAGGATTATGCCGCTTCCCGTGGAGAGTACCTCAATGCCAAGCTTATGGCAGCATATCTTGGCTTTCAGTTTATTGACGCAGTGAACTGTATCGAGTTCAATGATGACCGAAGCTGTAATTTTAAAGAGACCGAGGATAAGATCAAGAAGCAGCTGGAGGGCGTGGATTATGCCGTAATCCCCGGATTTTACGGTGCCGATCAAAATGGACATACCATTACCTTTACAAGAGGCGGATCCGATGTCACCGGATCTCTCATTGCTGCCGGTATAAATGCAGATCTTTATGAGAACTGGACGGATGTATCCGGATTTCTGGTTGCAGATCCGAGAATCGTTAAAAATCCGGAGGTAATTGACTATATTACCTACAAGGAATTAAGAGAGCTAAGCTATATGGGTGCAGGTGTGCTGCATGAGGATGCGATCTTCCCAGTACGTAAGGAGGGCATTCCAATCCAGATAAAAAATACCAACCGACCCGAGGATCACGGTACAATGATTGTCGCCAATACACTCAAGAAGCCGAGATTTACCATCACGGGAGTTACCGGTAAAAAGGATTTCTGCTCCATCAATATTGAAAAAGCTATGATGAACTCGGAAATCGGATTTGGCCGCAAGGTGCTTTCTGTGCTCGAGGACTGCGGCATCAGCTTCGAGCACCTGCCCTCCGGCATCGATACCATGACGCTTGTGATTCATCAGGAGGAGCTTGAGAAATACGAGCAGAAGGTCCTGCAGGGGATCCAGCGTGCTGTAAATCCGGATCTGATCGAGCTGGAATCTGATATTGCACTGATCGCAGTGGTTGGCAGAGGCATGAAATCCTCAAGAGGTGTTGCCGGCAGGGTATTCAGCGCGTTGGCACACGAGTATATTAATATCAAAATGATTGATCAGGGCTCCAGTGAGTACAATATTATCATCGGAGTCCGGAATGAGGATTTTGAAAATGCCATCCGGGCGATTTATAATATGTTTGTGCTTTCCGCAAGCTGAATGAAGGCCTCCCGGGTTCTGACCCCCGGGAGGCTTCGTTAGTGATATACTTAACTTTTTAACGAGAGACTCATCCAACTCACATATCCTGACAAAATGAAATCAAAAGAAAGAGTGAACATGAAAATTGTAGTGATCGGCGGAGGTCCTGCCGGTATGATGGCGGCGTATGCCGCAAAATCGGAAAATCCGGAAGCGCAGGTTACATTACTGGAAAAAAACGAAAAGCTTGGAAAAAAGATATTCATTACAGGAAAGGGCAGAGGCAATCTGACCAATGCATGTAATACGGAAGATCTGCTGGAGCACTATGTTACAAATCCGCGGTTTCTATACTCAGCTATTTATGATTTTACCAATAAAGATGTGATAAAGCTGATGGAAAAAGGCGGGTGCAGAGTTAAAATTGAACGAGGCGACAGAGTCTTTCCGGTATCAGACCATGCCTACAGTATTACAGACTGTCTTAAAAGATACCTGAAAAAATCCGGTGTCAATATAGTCTATAATACCTGTGTGAAATCGCTCCTCATCTCAGAAAAAAAGGATTCAGATCAGATACTCCGTTACGTAACCGGATTGGAAACCGACAAAGGTCATCTCAACGCCGATCGGATTATTGTGGCAACCGGAGGGCTGTCTTATCCGTCCACCGGGTCTACAGGAGATGGCTATCGCTTCGCGGAGTCCGCCGGCATGCAGGTTACGGAATGCTTTCCCTCCCTGGTAAGTCTCGATGTACATGAGGAAGACATACGTATGCTGCGGGGGCTTAAGCTTAAAAATATAAGCATTGAAATTAAGGATGAGCAGGGAAAGGTTGTATATCAGGACTTTGGAGATCTGGATTTTATTAATCAGGCACTTTCCGGTCCGGTCATACTATCAGCATCAACGCATGTTACACGATTTCTCAATGCCAAAGATCCAAAGCAGCATAAAATTCTTACGCTACATATCAATCTCAAGCCGGCACTTACAGATCGGCAGCTGGATGAAAGACTACTGCGGGATTTTAACACATATCGTAACAAGGAGCTGCGTAATGCCTTGTCCGACCTTCTGCCTGCCACATTGATACCGGTTTTCCTGAAACGCCTTGAAAAGACAGGGGTAGATATCAATCAGAAGGTGACTGTAGTATCTAAAGAAAGCAGAAAAAAGCTGCTGGACCTTCTTAGGAATTTTACTTATACTATAGCAGGCACCGGCAATTTCAGGGAAGCAATTGTAACACAAGGCGGCGTTTCAGTTAAAGAAATTAACCCGAGAACCATGGAATCCAAAAAAGTGCAGGGTCTTTATTTTGCCGGAGAGGTGCTGGATGTCGATGGCTACACCGGCGGTTTTAATATGCAGATGGCATTTTCCACAGGGCATCTTGCAGGCGTAAGTGCCGCCAAAGCATAAAAAAAATTAAGCTTCACAGAGCAGACAGGAAGGTAAAAATGCCATATAGTATTGCAATTGATGGTCCTGCTGGAGCAGGGAAATCTACCATTGCCAAGGCAGTGGCAAAAGAACTTGGATATGTTTATGTTGATACCGGAGCGATGTATCGCGCCGTGGGTCTTTTTTGTCTCCGGAAGGAACTGCCGTTGAAGGACCAGGGAATGGTCTCCGCAGCCATCCGGGACATTGATATTTCCATTGCATATGATCAGGACGGAGCGCAGCAGGTATTTCTTAATGGAGAAAATGTGTCAAAAGAAATCCGCACCGAGGAAGTCGGGAATGCGGCGTCTCTAGTGTCACAGTACCAGCCGGTGCGGGACAAGCTCGTTTCCCTCCAGCAGAAGCTTGCCTCTGAAACCTCGGTTGTAATGGACGGGAGAGACATTGGAACCAAGGTTCTGCCTCATGCAGACACAAAAATATATCTTACAGCTTCTGTAGATGTCCGGGCTAAGCGGAGGACCCTTGAATATGCCTCCAAAGGCATATCGGCGGATTTTGCAGAAATCAGAAAGGATGTAGAAGCACGGGACTATCAGGATATGCATCGGAAAAATTCGCCGCTGGTACAGGCAGAGGATGCCATACTGGTGGATTCCTCCGAGCTTACGATTGATGAAACCATTGACAGGATCCTGGAGCTTGCAATGAAAAAATAAAACTATGAATGTGAAACTTGCTAAAACAGCCGGCTTCTGCTTTGGAGTTCAGCGTGCGGTCGATACCGTTTATGAAATACTTGCGAGAGAACAGGAAAAATCTCCTGAGGATCGTAAGCCCATCTTTACCTTTGGTCCGATCGTACATAATGACCAGGTGGTACAGAAGCTTAAAAGCCGGGGCGTGGAAGTGATTACCTCCGAGGATGAGCTTAAGAATGTGAAAAATGCCATCGTGATTATCCGGGCACACGGTGTCGGGAAAAGGATCTACGACATCATGCATGACAATCATCTGGAAATTATCGATGCGTCCTGTCCCTTTGTCCGGAAAATCCAGAGGCTGGTGCATGATCATACATCGCAGGGCGAAACGACATGGATTGCAGGGAATCCTTTGCATCCTGAAATTCAGGGAATTGTAGGATGGGCTGACGGAGATGTACGTACGATCCCGGATCCCGAAAGCGCAGAGCGTCTGCCGGAGGGAAATGGACAAAAAATATTCCTTGTTGCGCAGACGACATTCAATGTTGACAAATTCAAAGTAATTGTTGATATTTTGCAGAAAAAGGGATATTATGTTAATGTTATAAATACGATTTGCAACGCAACTTTCGAAAGGCAGACAGAAGCTAAGGAGCTCGCGAAACACTCCGATGCTATGATTGTCATTGGAGGAAGCAGTTCATCCAACACAAAAAAGTTATATGAGATTTGCAAAGACCAGTGTCCAGTTACCCAGTTGATACAGACGGTTCACGATCTTAACTTTAGTTACGATGGCGCGATTCAAAACGTAGGTATTACAGCTGGGGCAAGCACCCCGAAAGAAATTATTGAGGAGGTTCAAAATT
>DJXY01000195.1 GCA_002449915.1 Oribacterium sp. UBA6992 | reverse complement strand
GGCCGCGGCGTCAGCTACTGCGCCACCTGTGACGGTATGTTTTTCCGTAATCAGCCGGTGGCTGTCAATGGCGGCGGCAACACGGCGGTAGAGGATGCGGAGTTCCTGGCGAACTTCTGCTCCAAGGTATATATCATTCATAGACGGGATGCGTTCCGTGCGGATGAAAAAGAGGTAGAGCGTCTTAAGGCTAAGGAAAATGTTGAATTTATCCTCAATGCCACCGTTACCAAGCTGAATGCAGATGACAAGGGCCTCAAATCTATTGAGGTTACTGATAAGAACACAAAGGAAGTGCGCACTCTCGAGGTGAACGGACTCTTTGTTGCGATCGGGCAGTCTCCGGACAATACTGCATTCGCTAATGTAACAAAGCTGGATTCTAAAGGATATATTGAGGCAGGAGAGGACTTAAAGACCGGCACCGACGGCATCTTTACTGCGGGAGACTGCAGAACCAAGACGGTGCGGCAGCTTACAACGGCAGCATCAGACGGAGCTGTGGCAGCGTTGGCAGCATGTGCCTATATTGATGCTCTCTAAGACAAAATTAATATAAGGAGGAAAAAGCTGTGGCTTCAATTTATGATATAAAGGTTCTTGATAAAGATAAGAAGGAAACCACCCTTGCAGAGTACAAGGGCAAGGTTATGCTCATCGTAAACACTGCTACAGAGTGCGGGTTTACACCGCATTATGAGCAGCTCGAGGATATGTATAAAAAGTATCAGGATCAGGGATTTGTTGTACTGGATTTTCCGTGTGACCAGTTCGGACATCAGGCTCCGGGCACAGAAGAGGAGATCGCAAAGTTCTGTTCCTCCAGATTTGGCGTAACATTCCCGATGTATGCCAAGATCGATGTTAACGGAGAGCATGAGACAGAGCTTTTCCGTTATCTTAAGAGCCAGCAGGGTTTCAAGGGATTTGGAGAAGGCAAGACAGCGGACTTTATGAAGGACTTTGTCGGTAAGGCACATCCGGATTATGAGTCCACACCGGATATCAAGTGGAACTTTACAAAATTCCTCGTTGGCAGAGACGGAACCGTGTTGGATCGTTTTGAGCCGACCATGGATATGGCAGAGGTTGAAAAGAAGGTTGCTGCAGCGCTGTGAATGCCGGCAGGAGAGGAGGAAAGCATAGATGGCGGAAAAATATGATGCATTAAAGCTGGAAAATCAGCTCTGCTTTCCTCTCTATGCCTGTGCCAAGGAAGTTACCCGGAGGTATAAGCCGTTTCTCGATCAGGTGGATCTTACCTATACGCAGTACATTGCTATGATGGTGTTATGGGAAAGACATGAGATCAATGTAAAAGCTCTTGGTGAGTGCTTATATCTTGACTCCGGAACGCTGACGCCGCTCCTGAAACGTCTTGAGCAGAAGGGACTTGTAACCCGGGAAAGATCCCATGAGGATGAACGTTCGTTGATCGTAAGGATTACGGAAGCCGGGATGAAGCTGAGGGATCAGGCGGTGGACATACCAGTTAAAATGGGAGGCTGCGTCCACCTCAAGCCGGAGGAAATGCATACCCTGCAGAAGCTTTTATATAAAACTCTTGGCTGTATTGAGGAATCCATGAAACAGTAAATGAAAGACCATGTCGTGCAGTAAGGTACGGCATGGTCTTTTGCTTTTGCTTTCTCTTGTATCGTCAGTTGACAGTGATTATGATTTTATATAAAATGAAATAGTTAAGTTAATGTAGAGAAATCGGAAACGGTATCTTATTATAAAAATATAAGAATTTCAGTGGGACCCGTCGGGTCCTGGTTTAAGTTCGCATTAACAAATCAATACGTGAGGGAGGTACTGAAGTGACCCCAGTTGAAATTATTATTGCTGTGGTTGCTCTGGCTTGTGTGGGCGCCATCATGTTTGTGGTGGGCCGTAATAAGGAGAAGTCTGACTATGCGAGAACCGTAGGTTCGGCTGAGCAGAAATCCAGAGAAATCATTGATGACGCAATCAGAACGGCAGAGGATAAGAAGCGGGAAGCGTTACTGGAGACAAAGGAAGAGGTCCTGAAATCCAAAAATGACCTGGACCGTGAAATCAAGGATCGCCGTAAAGAGGTTTCCGATCTGGAGCACAGAGCGCTCAAAAGAGAGGAAGCTTCGGAAAAAAAGGCTGTTGCACTGGAACAGAAGGAAAGTGAACTTGCCAAAAGGGATGAGGCTTTAAAAAGCAAGGAGGCAGAGGTTGAGGATCTGCATAATCAGAAGGTTGCCGAGCTGGAAAGAGTCTCCGGTCTTACCAGGGATCAGGCAAAATCCGAGCTTCTCAAGTCTGTAGAGGAGGACATCAAGCATGATACAGCGATGATGATCCGGGAGTATGATAATCAGGCAAAAGAGGAATCGGAAAAAATTGCGAGAAACTATATCGTAGATGCGATCCAGAGATGCGCTGCAGATCAGGTGACGGAATCCACGGTTTCTGTGGTTCAGCTTCCCAATGATGAAATGAAAGGACGGATCATCGGACGTGAAGGCAGAAATATCCGTACGCTGGAGCAGCTGACAGGTGTAGAACTGATTGTGGATGACACACCGGAAGCGGTTGTGCTTTCCGGCTTTGATCCGGTAAGGCGTGAGGTTGCCAGAATTGCACTGGAAAAGCTCATTGTAGATGGACGTATCCATCCTGCCCGGATCGAGGAGGTTGTGGAAAAAGCCCAGAAGGAAGTTGATGAGACAATCAAGGAGGAAGGTGAGGCTGCAGTCCTTGAGGTCGGTGTCCACGGAATCCATCCGGATCTTGTAAAGCTTCTCGGACGGATGAAATACAGAACCTCATTTGGACAGAATGCACTGAGACATTCTGTGGAGGTTGCACAGATTACTGGTCTGCTTGCGGAGGAGCTTGGACTGGATGTCCGGATTGCCAAGAGAGCAGGACTTCTGCATGATATCGGTAAAGCC
>DJXY01000064.1 GCA_002449915.1 Oribacterium sp. UBA6992 | reverse complement strand
TCCAGCGTGTGATTATTGGCAAGCGTCACAAGCTTAAGGCCCATCTCACTTAAAATATTTACATGCGCAGGATCCACTCTGAATGTATACTGCTTGTTTTCCGCCGCGTCCCCGCGGGTACTGAACGGAAATTCTTCATTCGCCATAAAAAAGTCCGCGTGGCTGATTGCGTCGAGGTAGTCCTGAGATACGACTCCGGTGATGTCGCCCTTACTCTGATAGGCGTTGAGGACATACTCCGAGAGGTAAACATCACCGCCAAACATCAGCCTGACCGCGCCGTCCATTGCCTCTTCCGCACCGCTGCCATCTGCGTCACCCGCGGCCTGCGCATCGCCGTCACCGTTTCCCGTGCCGGCGTCGTCTGGAAAAAAATGGCGCACCCCGGGGATCTGCGGTCCGGCCCAGTTGATAAACCCTTCGGCATTTTTCCGGAAACCTGCATTGAATGTAAACAGCAATGTAAAAACCACTTCGAGCAAAAGCACAACACCGATCACAGCTAAGACTACCATGCCCGGATGATGTCCCTCGTCGGTATGATCCCAAAACTCCTCCTTAATATGCCCTGTGTGGCGGTCAGCCCGGATCGGATACGGCGCAATCCTCTGACTCTCTCCAGCGCTTACGGATGTATGGTTCATTCCGGTCTCGGACCCGGCTTCCTCTAAAGCTTCAAATTCCGTTCCGGTTCCACCGATTGCCGGATGATTTGTGACACGTTTCACCATCCTGCCATGCGGGCGGTGTCCCTCGGTCTCTTTGGATACAGTGGATGCCGGAATCGGGGTGTCATGTGCAGAAGCTGCTGCAGGTCGCTTGTTACTTGCGTCCGGGTCTGTGCCTGCCTCCGCTTCTGTATATCCACCTTTTTTGCGGGTGCGCTTCTGCATCCGAAGCTGCTCCATCTGCTCCTGCCGCCTTGATTCCGCGCGTTTCCGTTCATATTCCGACTGCTCCCGGGCAGCCCTGTCCTGATCCTCCTTATTCCACCTCTGAAGATCCGCCATAAGCTTAAGCTGGTCCTGGTACTCTCTTTGCTCTTGCTCCCTGGTTTCTGCTTCTTTTGCCCTGGCGTCAAGCTCTACCTGCGCTTTATTTTCAGAAAGCTCCCGCCTGCGGATCGCCTCGGCCTTATCAAACTCCTCGGCAAGCTCCCGGATTGGTTTCTCTGATGCCGGAACCGTGTTTTGATCTGATGTTGTATCAGCCCTTTGTTCCGAAGCTGCATCGATCTCTACTGGTCGTACTGCCTCCGCTTCGGGCGGATTTACTGCTATGTCTCCTGCCGGACCTTCCACCGCGCTTTCACGCAAATTCTCCGCCGGGCGTTCTACCGGCTCCTCCAGATCCAGAGACTCCTCCTCAAGATCACCCTCCTCGAGGTGCTTTGCCTTACGGGACTTGCCACGGGTACAGGTTTTCATGGCTTCCTCCCGCTGCATCCGGAGACGCTCCAGCTGCTCCTCTTTTTTTACGCTTTGAAGCTTCTCAAGCTGCGACTCCTGCTCTTTCCGGGCCGCATCCTGCTGTGCCTTACGGTACTCCTCCTCTGTGAGCCCCAGCTCCTCCAGCTTCTGTTTTTCCGCGAGCTTCTGATCCAGCTTTTCCGTCTCGACCCTCTGCCGAAACGCATCCTGCTGTGCCTTAATCTCGGGGTCTTTGAGATTATAAATATCTGCCTGGATCGGCACCCGTTCCTCGCGAATGTTTCCGATTCTGCGGATCTCGTCAATATGCTTACGGATCGTTGTCTGATCCGACTCTATCTTGTTTTGATTATTTTGATCGCTCTGCGTGTTCTGCTCATGCTGCTGCGTTTGCTGATTCTGCTGGTATTGCCCACTTTGCCGGTATTGCTCATTCTGTTGATTCTGCTTATCCATACATACCTCATAAAAAGAGTTTCCTGATGTCTGCCGGCAGGAAACTCTCTCAAATTTTACTATATCTTAACACAGAATCTCATAGCCTCAAAATTAAAATTTGACGGGAGAGGATGGTTGCCTCGGCGCGCATTCCATCCATATGGCTGACTCTCAGCCAAGCACGTCCAGCCCGGCCTTATACATCCTCGTTAAAGATGATACCGATCGTAGTTCCGACGCCAAGCTCACTGTGAAGGGAAATCCTGGCGTGGTGCAGCTCGATGCCATGCTTTACGATGGAGAGCCCGAGTCCGGTACCGCCCCGCTCCTTGGAACGGCTTTTATCTACCCGGTAAAAACGTTCAAAGATCCGGTTCTGCTCTGCCTCCGGGATGCCGATGCCGGTATCCGATACAACAAGCTTTTTACCGGAAATATCCTTTCCGACCCAGACCTCCACACTGCCGCCTTTTTTATTATACTTGATGGCATTTTCTACAATATTATAGATCATCTCATCCAGTACCTGCCGGATTCCGCGGATCGTACAATCTTCCCCGGATAATGTCACTCGGACATCAAATTCCGTAGCCCTCGGTCCGAGACGCTGTATCACCTCGCGGGCAAGCGCGTAGAGATTAACATTCTCCCAGTCCAGCCCGATCTTATTTTCATCGAGACGGGACAGCTTCATGATATCATTGATCAGATTGACCAGACGGTTGGCTTCTTTATATATGCGATCCGAAAAATTGGAAATATCCTCCGGCTTGACAAGTCCGTCTCTGATAATCTCAGCATAGCCGGAAATGGACGTAAGCGGCGTTTTTAACTCGTGAGAAACATTGGCAGAAAACTCCTTACGCATATCCGCAAGTGCATCCTTGGCCCGGTTCTGCTCGTCAATACGATGCAAAAGCGGTGTCAGCTCCTCATAGGTATCGTTGTTGTTAAGCGGATCATCCAGATCCAGGTGGTTGATCGGCTCCACCAGATGCTCTGCCTGCCGGTTGGCGACATAAGCCGCAAAGGCAAGCATCAAAGCACCAATCAGCAGCATGACCGGAAGAATTTCCAGCGCAGTAAACAAAACACTCCGCACTGGCTTTGAAATGCGAATGACTTTACCGTCCGAGAGCCGCTCTGCACAATAAAACATATCCTGCCGGAGCGTATCGGAACGGCGGGCATCCTGCCCGATCCCATGTTCAAATGCTGCTCTCACTTCCGGTCGGTCTCCATGATTCTCAAGAGGCTCGCCATGCTCCTCCGAATCATAAAGCACAGTTCCATCCGTATCAATCAGCGTAAGACGGCTGCCCGGCTCCACTGCATCCATCTCTTGCAGAAATCCCTCCCCGGAAATATTGAGCGCCGCGGCAAGATATTCCGTCTCATACCGGACATCCTCCTCGGCGAGCGTCCGCACTCTACCATAGACAAAAAAGAGCGTGATGGCATATGCGATGGCAAGCGTTGTCAACACCACCAGCAGCATGCTTGACTGGATTTTTTTACGCATTGATTTCATAAAGCCCATCACTCCACAAGCTTATATCCGACACCGCGGACCGTCTGGATCATGTCGCCCGCTGCCCCGAGCTTCTGCCGGAGCGTCCTCACATGCACATCCACCGTGCGCGTTTCGCCATTGAAATCATAGCCCCAGATGTCCGTAAGCAGCTGCTCCCTCGTCAGCACAACCTCGGTATTCATCATAAATTTGTTGAGGAGCTCAAATTCCTTAAGCGTAAGGTCAATGTTCTGCCCATCCACATTCACAAGATGCTTCCGGGTATCCATGCGAATGCTTCCTACCTCAAGCATATCCGGGGATCCAGAACTACTTCGGTTCGCTCTCCGGAGTACTGCCTTGATGCGGGACACAAGCTCCATCATACCAAAGGGCTTTGTGACATAATCATCCGCCCCAATGTCCAGCGCCTGCACCTTATCATATTCCGCGCCCTTGGCAGTCAGCATAATCACGGGAATGTTTTTGGTCGCGGCAGATGCCCGGAACCTGCGGAGCAGTGAGATCCCATCCTCCCCGGGCAGCATGATGTCCAGAAGCACAAGCTCCGGAAGCTCATTCTGCACTGCCGCTTCAAATTCTCTCCCGCCCGGAAACCCCTTGGCAGGAAGACCGGTACTATCCAGGGTATATACTACAAGCTCTCTGATGTTGTCATCATCTTCCACACAGTAAATCATAAATCCGTCCCTCTGTTATTCTCAGCGTTAATCCTACAGCAGCTCCATAGCTATGGCATAAGTCCCATCCCCCATGTAATTAAAACTCAACCTGAGTATAAGTATAAATCTACGGTAATTTACCTGTCACGGCATAAAAATCACCAGACATGAAGCTCCAGGATCGATCTGATCAAGCTCATGCCTCAGCCTTCATCCCCAGGCCGAGATCCTCAGGATTCAGGAGTCTTACATTGTCTAATGTCTCCTCGGAAATGCTCACACAGTTATCCGCAATACGGTCCATATTGCTCAGAATATCCGAGTAAATCGGCGTCATCGCCTCGCTGCAGACACCGGCACGAACTCTCGCAAAATGCGCCTTGCTGAACTGCTTGCCGCTTTTTCTCAGCTTATTTTTAGCCTTCTGTATAATTTCCGCACCGCCGTCCGCATCTGCCTCGTGCCGCTCCAGCATGGCTGCAGCCTTACGGAACATACTCTCCGCCGCGTTGACGCAGACCGCGAGCTCCTTGACTGCATCCTTGGAAAACATATTCCCCTCCTGCTCTGCGGTTTCCGAAGAACGCACGATGTCATGCAGTCGGTCGGACACACGGTCGATATCATTAATCACCGCCATAAGACCGGAAGCCTGCTCGGACTGCTCCTGTGAAAGAGATCCTACCGTAAACATCTCGGACAGATAGTCAATAATACTTTTCTGGATAACCTTCGTATCCTGATATGCCTGTGCAAATGTTTTTTCCGTGAGTGCCAGACTCTTCTCTCCCTTCTCCGGTACACCCCGAAGCTCAACTCTTGTGAGATGGAACAGCTCCTCAACATTATCCAGGCAGCGGCGGATTTCCTGCGATACAAGATAGAGCGCCGGCACAGGCTGATTGAGCATCTTGCGGTCTAAGTACATTGGCACGGACGCTTCCATAGCATCTCCTTGTTTTTCCGGAATCAGTGTCATGACGATCTTCACCATAAGTCCGATCAGAGGAAGCCAGATGATGGTCATGGCAATGTTAAAGCAGGTGTGGGCGTTGGCGATCTGGCGGGAAATCACCTGGATTTCCGGACCTTTAGGGGAAATCATCCGTACAAAGCCGGCAAAAAGAGGGATGATAAAGGAAAACAAAATCGAACCGGAAATATTAAAGATGCTGTGCGCAACTGCAGTCCGCTTGGCATTCCGGGACTGGCCGACAGACGCAAGCAACGCTGTGATCGTCGTTCCGATATTGTCACCCAGCAAAATCGGGATCGCTCCGGCAAGGCCAATCGCGGAGCTTACGCCATCCGCCGCAGGCTGTGAAGCAAAGCTCTGCAGCACTGCAATCGTTGCCGATGAAGACTGTACCACCAGGGTCATGACAAGACCGAGCAGAATTCCAAGCACCGGGATATCTGAAACCTTGGCCATAAGATGAGTAAAAATCGGGCTGGCGGCCAGCGGCTTCATTACGGAAGACATGATCTGGATCCCTTCAAATAAAAGTCCAAAAGAGAAAATCACCATTCCAATGTTTTTGACTTTTTCTTTTTTGGAAATGAAGTTAATCATAAATCCGACAAAAAGAATGGGGTAAATGTAATCGCTGATATCAAATGCGATCAGCTGTGCCGTCATCGTGGTACCTATATTGGCACCAAAGATCACGGAGATCGCCTGTGGGAGTCCCATAAGTCCCGCGCTGACAAAACCGATCACCATAACAGTGGTTGCGGAGGAAGACTGCAGGATTGCGGTAACAAGCGCGCCTGCCAGAGCGCCCATAAACGGATTCCGTGTAAGGAAGCCAAGGATCGACTTCATTCGCTCGCCTGCCGCTTTTTGCAGTGCCTCACTCATGCTGTTCATCCCATACAGGAACATCGCAAGACCGCCAAATAGCCCAAAAAGTGTCGTTATGACTGATGACATAAATTTTACCTCATATTTATGATGGTTTCAGGTTCAGTGTAAGCTGCAGCTTTGCATATGGACGCGTTTTTATGATCGAGCACACCTGCGTTTGTCCGTATGCGCGGCATAGCGAAATATTACATGGTCGTTTCCACCATTTCACTATCTCCAATATGCAGGGCTTCTGTTAAATTAACATACGATGAAATGTAAAATCTATGTAAAATCCGACGAATTATGTCGTAAAGCGTCTGTAAATTGCAAAAAA
>DJXY01000193.1 GCA_002449915.1 Oribacterium sp. UBA6992 | reverse complement strand
GAACCTTCAGAACATCCCGATCCGTACGGAGCTTGGCAGGAGATTCCGCAAGGTATTTGTGCCGAAGCCCGGATGCATCTTTATCGACGCGGATTATTCTCAGGTTGAGCTCAGGATCCTTGCGTCTCTCTCGGGAGATGAAAATCTGATTGCAGCGTACCAGCATGCCTCGGACATACATGCGGTTACGGCATCCCAGGTATTTCATGTGCCGCTCAGTGAGGTTACACCGCAGCTGAGACGTAATGCCAAGGCTGTGAACTTTGGAATTGTCTATGGTATTTCGGCATTTGGACTTTCGGAGGGTCTGAGCATTTCCCGCAAGGAGGCAAAGGAATATATTGAAAGATATTTTGAAACCTACCCGGGTGTAAAGCAGTATCTGGATCATGAGGTGGCGTCTGCGCGGGAGCATGGATTTGTGCGTACCATGTTTGGCAGGATCCGTCCGGTACCGGATATCAACAGCTCCAATTTCATGCGCCGGCAGTTTGGAGAGCGTGTGGCGATGAACTCTCCGATCCAGGGGACTGCAGCGGATATCATGAAAAAGGCAATGAATGAGGTAGACCGAGCGCTTACCGAGGGAGGATATAAAGCAAGAATCGTCATTCAGGTACATGATGAGCTGCTGCTGGAGGTTCCGGAAAAGGAGGCAGACGCAGTGGAGAAGCTGCTGGTAGATACCATGCAGAATGCGGTAGAGCTTAAGGTGCGGCTGCTTGCGGATGCCAAGAGAGGAAATGACTGGGATGAAGCGCATTGATACCAAAGACATCATGCATCTTAATTTTTTAAAGATGTCAAACTATACTGGCTCCTCGGAGGGGATGCGCTATCGGATGGAGAAGCATACCTATCGTGTGCCGGACACGGAGGCGGCAATCCCGGAGCCGACAGCGGAAAACCCGGAACCGGAGCCGCCTGCAAAGGAAAGCACGGATCTCCTGGTTACTGTCTGGCCGGAGCCCTTTGCTTATGACCATACGCCGGAAGATCGTAAGATATCCCGGTCATTTACATTTGATGAGGATGGCATTTCCAAGAGCCTCAAGTGGCTGAATGAAATGAAGCAGCAGGACTGGAATGCCAAACGGCTGAGACTGGAGGAAGGAATCTAGTATGGTGATTGGTGTGATTGGTGGTGTCGGTGCCGGGAAATCCACTGTGCTGGAGGTGCTTAAAAAAGATTTTCAGTATGAGGTTTACCGGATGGATGACCTTGCCAAAGCTCTTTATCAGCCGGGAACCAGAGTCTATGATGCAATCCTTGCACTGCTTGGACCAGATGTGGCGCGAGAGGACGGAAGTCTTGATTTTACTAAATTTGCAGAGCGTTTATACCGGGACAGGGTATTGCGGAAAAAGGTGGATCATATTGTGCATCCGGAGGTGTTTCGTGAGGTAGACCGCCTTATCGCTAAAGCACGTAAAAAAGAACATAATATTACGGTGGAGACGGCGCTTCCCAATCAGCATTTTATTGACGAATGCGATGAAGTGTGGTTCATTTATACAGAAGCAGAGGTCCGGATCCAAAGACTCATGGAGTCCAGAGGCTATACAAGAGGGAAAGCTGAGGATATGATACATTCGCAGATGGATGATGCAGAGTATTTTGAGCTGTCGACGTTTGTGATTGATAACTCGGGGACCAGAGAGGAAACGGTACATGAGATTTACGAGCATTGCAAGCGGTTCCAGCGGTAATTCCACATATATCGGGACAGAAGATACGCATGTGCTTATTGATGTCGGGGTGACAATGAAGGCAATCAATGAGGGACTTCATCACCTGGAGCTTTGCTTACAGGATGTGAATGCGATCTTCCTCACGCATGAGCATATTGATCACATTAAGGCGATTGGAACGATAAGCAGAAAATATGGGATTCCTGTATATGGAACACTGGAAACGTTGCAGGAGGTTCTCATGAACCGGAGTCTTGGCGTAGTCCCAAAGGATCTCCTGCATCCAATTCTACCGGATCATCCGATGAAGGTCGGAGATCTCAAAATCCGGGCGTTTTCCATAGACCATGATGCAGCCAATCCGGTCGGATATCGTATAGAAACAGACGATGGCAGCAAAAAAGCGGCAGTGGCAACCGACATGGGACATTACACACCTTATGTGCAGGAGCATCTTATGGATCTTGATGTTATGCTGGTGGAAGCCAATCATGATCTTGGAATGCTGGCGTCCGGACCTTATCCGGTGTCGCTTAAGCGCAGGATCCTCTCGGATCATGGGCATCTCTCCAATGATAATGCCGGGAGCCTGATCGATGAAACCTTAAACCAGCGGATCCGGCATGTTTTTCTCGGGCATCTCAGTAAGGAAAACAATCTGCCGATGTTGGCGCTTCAGACAGTAAAACATCAGATTGATGCTTCAGAATCGGAGTTTCATGCGGATGATTTTGACATTACTGTCGCAAAACGGGACGGAATATCTGAAATTGTGGAATTTTAATGTGGAGGATGATGTATGAAAAAGGCCATTATTACTGTTGTCGGCAAAGACTCTGTGGGTATTATCGCTAAGGTCTGCACGTATCTGTCCGGTAAAAATATTAATATCCTGGACATTTCCCAGACGATTACCGGAGGCTATTTTAACATGATGATGATTGTGGATATCCAGAAATCCAATGCGTCCGTTGATCAGATCAACACAGAGCTTGAGGAGCTTGGCAGCTCCATGGGGCTTGTGATTAAGCTGCAGCTCGAAGAAATTTTCACTTCCATGCACCGGATCTGATCTATGCCGGAGGAGGATGCTATGCCTAATAATAATGACCTTGTAAATATTCAGGAAGTTTCGGAAACCAATAATATGATCGAGCACAATAATCTGGATGTGCGTACGATCACCATGGGGATCAGCCTTTTGGACTGTGCCGCCGGGGATGCAGATACCTTTTGTGATAACATTTACCGGAAGATCACGACCTTTGCCAGAGATCTTGTAAAAACCGGAGAACAAATCTCCAGGGAATACGGGGTGCCGATTGTCAACAAACGGATCTCGGTAACACCTATCGCCATCGCAGGGGCAAGCGCATGCCATACAACAGCGGACTTTGTTAAGGTGGCGCATACTCTGGACAAGGCAGCCAAAGAGGTAGGAGTAAATTTTCTCGGAGGATTTTCCGCACTCTGCCAGAAGGGAATGACGACAGCAGATCAGAATCTGATGCGTTCGCTGCCGCAGGCTCTGTCCGAAACGGATATTGTCTGCGCATCTGTAAATCTGGGATCCACCAAAACAGGCATTAACATGGACGCAGTGAAGCTGATGGGTGAAGTTATTAAGGAAGCGGCGTATCTTTCACGGGACACCGATTCCTCCGCCTGCTCCAAGCTGGTGGTATTTTGTAATGCTCCGGATGATAATCCATTTATGGCGGGGGCATTTCACGGCGTATCTGAGGCGGATGTAATTCTTAACGTCGGCGTGTCCGGTCCCGGAGTGATGCGAGATGCTCTTAAAAATGCAGGTGATATGAATTTTGAAGAGCTCTCTGAAACGATCAAAAAGACGGCATTTAAGATTACAAGAGTCGGACAGCTGGTTGCCAAGGAGGCGTCCCGTATGCTTAAGATCCCATTTGGCATTATTGATCTTTCCCTTGCGCCGACACCGGCAATCGGAGATTCTGTTGCTGATATCCTGGAGGCGATGGGACTGGAAAAGGCAGGTGCACCGGGAACGACAGCGGCTCTTGCCATGTTAAATGATCAGGTTAAAAAGGGCGGCATCATGGCATGCAGCTCTGTAGGCGGACTATCCGGTGCGTTTATTCCGGTTTCCGAGGATCAGGGCATGATTCATGCTGTTGAAGCCGGGGCATTGACAATCGAGAAGCTCGAAGCGATGACCTGTGTTTGCTCCGTAGGTCTGGATATGATTGCAATCCCCGGAGATACACCGGCAACTACAATTTCCGGCATTATAGCCGATGAAGCGGCGCTTGGTATGGTGAACCAGAAGACGACAGCGGTCCGTGTGATACCGGCTTACGGTAAAAAAGTCGGAGACAGTGTAGATTTTGGCGGTCTGTTAGGGCATGCGCCGATTATGAAGGTAAATACATTTGGATGCGCCCGATTTGTAAACCGCAGTGGCAGGATCCCGGCTCCGATTCACAGCTTTAAGAACTAAAGGAGCATGGATACAGCTTTGCCAGGACCGGACGTATACATCTCAGGCTTACTTTACAGCTTACTTTATATAGGAGCAGAGGATTATGTATCAGGGGAAAAAGGTCATTGGCATTGTAGCTGAGTTTAATCCGTTTCATGAGGGACACCGGTATCTGATCCAGAAGATTCGCGAGAGACATGGGGACTGTATCGTTCTCGCTGTGATGTCCGGGGATTTTGTGGAGCGGGGTGAGCCTGCGATTTTTTCCAAATATGAACGTACGGAACAGGCACTCCGGGGCGGTGTGGACATGGTGTTGGAAATTCCGGTGATGTTTGCGACAGCGTCTGCAGAAAATTTTGCTTCCGCAGGCATTTCCCTGTTGCGTAGAACCGGTCTTGTGGACCAGCTCGTTTTTGGCTCGGAGAGTGGTAATCTCTTAAGACTGGATCAAATTGCCGAGATTCTTGTGCATGAGTCGGAGTATCCGGAGTTTCGTAAAACACTTTCCGAGGAGCTCCATAAGGGGAGAAGCTATCCGGCGGCAAGAGAGCAGGCAGTCCGGGCAGCGCTTCGGAGCCGTCTCACACCGGAGGTGGAGAAATCCGGGCATATCCTGGAGCCGAATGATGTACTGGGCATAGAGTACCTTAAGGCATTGAAACGGCAGGGAAATCCGTTTCCTGCAGATGTTATTGTCCGAAATACAGGCTTTGCATCCGCTCATGCCATCCGGAAAAGAATCCATGAGGGGCAGGGAGAGCATCACGAGAGACATGCATCGCTTAATCAGCTCTCGGA
>DJXY01000049.1 GCA_002449915.1 Oribacterium sp. UBA6992 | reverse complement strand
GGCCGTGAGACCGTTTCCGCTTATGCAGCTGCAAAGGGCGGCCTGAAGATGCTCACGAGAAACATTGCTTCCGAATACGGCAAGTACAACATTCAGTGCAACGGTATCGGACCTGGATACATTGCAACACCGCAGACTGCTCCACTAAGAGAGAAGCAGCCGGACGGCTCCATGCATCCATTTGACCGTTTTATCCGTTCCAAGACACCGGCGGAAAGATGGGGTGAAACCGAAGATCTGGAAGGGCTTGCTGTATTCCTTGCATCACCTGCTTCTGACTTTATCAATGGGCAGGTTGTGTATATCGATGGTGGTATCCTTGCCTATATCGGACAGGATCCATCCCAGCTTGATGAATCCAAGTTTAAGGACGAGGTTACCAAAGAGGATGTCAAGGTAAATGATCAGTAACATGCATGGTATACGGACCAGGGAGGTGCCAGGATGATATATGGCAATGTCAATGCTAAGGAAACGGAGCACGCATACGATCCGCTGATTGTCCGTGCCATCAATTACTGCAGAAATACCAAGGCAGCGGACATCCATGAAAGCAAATTCATGCCGGAGGGAGAAGACTTTAAGGTCTTGTTTTGTGAGAGAGTGACTGGACCAAAGTCGGAAAAGAAGGCGGAGGTTCACAGCCGCATGGTGGAAATCCAGTATTGCGCAGAAGGCAGACAGAGCATGGGTTATTATCCGGATCTGGGATGTTTTCCGGTGCTGGAAGATCACCTCAATGAGGAACGGGATGTACGTTTTTATCAGAATACAGAGGACGCAGGAGAGATCATGCTGCCGCTGTATCCTGGTCAGTACTGCGTTTTCTTCCCTGAGGATGTCCATCGCCCCTGGTGCACTGCAGGCACAGGGCCGGAACCGATTAAGATGATCGTTATTCAGATTCCGCTTAGTAAATTGTCAAGATAAGGCGTTCTTAAACGGGAGCGTCAGAACAAGGAGAAAGTAAAAGGATATGAAAAATCCAAAGGAGCTTGGAGGCATTTATGCAGCAAGTATTACAGCCTATGAAAATAATGGCCAAGTATCCGCGCCGAGACTTCAGAAGGTGATGGAGCGAAATCTTAGAGAGGGCGCAGCCGGTTTTTTTATTGGCGGTAGCAGTGGCGAATGCTTTCTGCTTACAGAAAACGAGCGTATCCAGGTTTTTGAAGCGGCATCGGTATATCGAGGAAAAACAAATCTGATTGCGCACTGTGGGGCAATTGGCACGGATGAGGCAGTACGTTATGCTAAAAAAGCAATGGAACTTGGCTATGATTTTCCGGCAGCTACTGCACCGTTTTATTATGGATTTTCGTCAAAAGAAATCTGCAGCTATTATGATGCCATTGCAGAAGTAGCGGGAGTACCAGTATTGATCTACAATTTCCCTGGAAATACACATAAGGAATTTGATGTTTCCGATCCGAATTATGTTTCGCTTTTCAGGAGCGGAGCAGTCCTTGGTGTGAAGCAAACCAATTATAATCTGTTTCAGATGGAACGGATTCTTAATATCAATCCGGATCTGATCGCATTTGACGGTTATGATGAAACCATGGTTGCAGGCAAGGCGCTCGGTTGTATTGGCGCAATCGGCAGCACCTTTAATATGATGCTCCCACATTATAAGAAAATCTGGGATTACTATGATGCAGGCAACACCAAGGAGGCACTAAAGCTTCAGCATAAGGCTAATAATTGCATGGAAGCTATGTGTCGTGTGGGCTTGATTCCTGCCATCAAATATGAGCTCGGTAAAATGGGGGAGCCGGTAGGCAATGCCCGGAAACCATTCTCACCATTGAGTGATGAACAGAAAAAATATGTTGATGAAGTACTGAGCCGGAATCTGATTGTTTAAGATCAGCTCAAATAAAACTACTTAAGCCAGAAAAAAGCATGTGAGCATTTTGCCGCATGCTTTTTCTGGCTTGATCACGGCTCTCGCTGCTTTTGTTTTTGCATTCTGAGAAATGCTGCAGCGCAAGAGACCAGAAACCTCCCGTTATATGGGCGTTGTTTTTATGAGATGATTATCTATGCAGGACAGGCAGTTTATATAGAGGAGGTAGTCCGGATTTAGGATACCGGGCAATGCTTTTACAGGTGTCAATGCTCTGACCGGCGGCTGCGATGACATCTTTTTTTCTCTTCGTACATAGCCGTATCCGCCTTGGCGAGCAGAGGATCCGGGTTTGTAACGGGGCCGTAGTGCACATGATATCCGAGTGCTATGTCAATGCCAGAGCTTAGGGTAAGAGCATGGATTTTATGCACAAGATCCTCAACACCACTTATGTTCATCCCCTCCTGGATCAGCAGAAATTCATCGCCACCAGTACGGAAGGTATGATCTCTATCGGTACAATTCATCAGGATCTCTGCGGTTCGCTGGATCAGCATATCTCCAGCATGATGCCCTAAGGTGTCATTGGTGGATTTTAAGTTGTTAATATCACCTGCAAGAAGCGTTAGATATCCTGTACCCTTATAGGAGGCAATGAAATGCTCCAAGCCTCTCCGGTTTAATGCACCGGTAAGTGGATCCCGGACACTTTGCTCCTCCATGTGCTGCATGGTATTCCGGTTCCGAATCATAATGGACAGAAAGCTTGTAAGAGTTGAGAGTACCTGGCTTGCAGTCTGGAAGGTTTCATCGGATGAGTTGATCACCATGGTAAAGCCCATGAGCTGCCTTGCCATCATAAGCTGACTGGATACTATATTTTTAACGTTTTCAATCGGCAGATGAAGCGTAGGATTATCACGGATAAATTCTGGATAATTTGGAATCCTTACTACCTGCTGCAGTTGAAAGAGTGCATAGAGCGGCTGCACATCCTCATGACGGAGGTTGGTCAGTGCAGGCTTCAGCGGAGCAAGCTGCTCCTGATGCCATTCGTAAGTGCAGTAAACAGAGCCGTCGTTTCTCCGCTCAAAAATCAGGAGTCTCTCAGATTTCAGACTTTCGGCAATTTTGGCTATCGTTTTTTGGATACCTGTGGACGGGTCAGGTTCTGACATTCCCATCATGATAGCATCATTGGCGTTGGACTCATAAAAAAGAAGGTTGTCATTTTCAGACTGGTCTGTTTCTGATGCTGCCTCTGAAGGAACGGATAGGCCATAGCTTTTAAGAACTTCCGGTAGAAGCCAGCCGCGATTTGGGTGGCGCTCCCATAGATCCTCCTGTTCTGCCAGCAGGATGTCTTTGGACGATGTTTTCATTAGAACTAATGCACGGAAGACTGTCCAGCGACAGGATCCATCCTCTCTTTTTACTCTGAAAAGATCTGTAGCTTCAGCACTTCCGGATTTTTCCGCCATTAAGTAGAGATGATCCGGATTAACAAATGCCAGAAAGCGTTTCACATCTGCAGTATGCACAAGCTCTTCCGCATATATACGGAAGGATTCTGAAATACCATGAAATACGGTGCCTGGCTTTACTTTAGGATGCACACAGTCCAGTACTTCAATCTGATCCTCCTGCATATTGAGATAATAGAGTCCGTCATACAGAAGTGTTAGAGTCGGGTGAGACGGGCCATTCCAAGCCGGGTGAAAAGGGCCAAAGAATAGTCGGGTAAAAAGGGCCAACGCACCAACTCTCTTGATTTATTAATGATACTGGTTAATTATGCTTTGGTCCCGCTTGTGCTTCCGGGCTGGCTTCGACTGCGAAGACCTGCCGCTTGCGTCCACGGTAACTCTTGCCCTTGATCCCGATGATCTTTGCATCATCGAACAGGCGGTCCAGTGCCGCATTCAGATCGTCCTCGCCACGGAAGAACTCCTGCCAGTCATTCGGCTGCCGGTTACTGGTGAAGATCATGCAGTTTGCGCCTTCTTTTTCATACCGCCGGTCGATCATGTCAAAAAACATACTGGTGCACTCTTTGTCAAAAACGCAGCGTCCGACCTCATCAATGATCAGACAGGAAGGTTTCACCAGGGAGTTGATCAGGTTCGCTTCACGACCATCTTTCCTTGCGGCGAGGAACTTATCCTTAAGCTCTGAGGCTTTCAGGAAGTAGACTTTCATCCTCTCAAAACAGCAAGCCCTGCCGTATGCCTCAGCAAGATGTGTCTTTCCGACGCCGGGCGGTCCAATGAACGCGATGTTCTTTCCGGCATGGATCTCCGAAAGCATAGGCAGCTCTCTCACGCACTCTGAATCTTTGCCGTGTATCCTGTTGAAGTCAAAACTTTCGAATGTTTTTGGCACTTTGGTTGGCAGTCGGCTGAGCCTGAGAAGCGTTTCGATTGCTGTCTGATACTTCTTCTGCTCAAGTTCCCGGAACAGATCGGTGATCGCCGTTACCTGGGCCTCAGACAGCTTGTTTGAAACAACATAGGAAGCCAAATCGCCGGCGGAAAGATCAACTCCTAAGGCTTCGCAACTTTTGGCAACCTGATCAAAGAGGGAAATGTCCATTACCATTCCACCTCCTTATCGAAGTTGAATCTTTCAAAGATATCACTTCTTGGCGCCGGAGCCGGCTGATACATGAAGGTCGTGACCGGTGCGGTAGGGAATTCTTCCGGCTGTTCCGCAGCAAACTGATCTTCACAGAAACTTGCGCGTCTTTCCCAGGTGACGTTATGCTCAGACAGCTTTCTGCCCAGGTCCGGAGAATAAATATACAAAGTATAATTCTGTCTGCTCACGCGGCAGGTCTTCCCTGTGAACCAGAAGGGAACTCCAAACCGCCGGCCTTCATAGTTGATAAAACCATCAAAGGATATCTTTCTTTCCGGCCATAAATACAGCCTGGCATCACCGGACAGATCAAGCGGTGCAGCAACTTTCATGCAGTGGGCCATATGCTCTTCATGCGGTACACAGCACACACCGTCATGGTAAAGGCTGTTCTGTCTGTCACACCATCGAAGCACCTCATAATTCAGGTCTGTGATGCTTCCAAAACTGCGGCCGGCCATGAAGTTGTTTTTTACGAATCTGACCAGGCGTTCCACGGCGCCTTTCGTAAAGGGATGCCGCGGCTTGCACAGTTTCGTCTCAAAACCCACAGCTTCCATAAAGGCAGCGTATTCGTGATTCCAAAGAGGATGCCCGTCGGAATCCCTTCCGATCACAACGCTCTTCATGTTGTCTGTTAAAACACTCTGCGGCACGCCCATCCTCTGGAATGCGTGGAGCATGCCAATGAAGAGGTTCTCCTGCTTTGCGTTTGGGAAGAATTCGACATACCGCTCACCACAATGGTGACAGATCATCGCAAAGCAGGCCGCACGGTATGATGCATCAAGATCGCGTTCCACATTTACAAAGCCCCAGTCCATCTGGTAGGACTCCCCGGGATCTGATGTGTAACGCCTTCCCCGATTTCCCCGCGGTGCTACCAGCTGGCGTTTTGCCGGGACAAGGTCCTTATGGGCCGCTATGTAATCCTTGACCTGGGTCAGACCGCCCTTATAGCCAGCCTCATCCAGACGATCCTTGACCGTACTTGAATTGGTCACGCCTTTTGTCAACAGGGCATCGATGACTCCTGTGAAGCCTGTAAGCACTGTGACGGCTTTTGCAACGCCGGACAAGCCATGCGGCTTGACGATAAAATCATCCTTTTTTAACTTGCGCAGCCTCTTTCTGGTGATTCCGGTCCTGCGCTCAAGTTCAGCGAGATTGACCTTCTCGAGATCAAATGATGCACCTGCTTCTGCTTTCATTTCCTGCAGGGCATGTGTTATAGTTAACTGAAGGTCATTGCGTTCCTGTTCGTTCATATACCTCCTTATGTTTGATGCGTTGGCACTCATCATTATATAAGAAGGTCACGAAACAGAGTAATGGCCTTTTTTATCCGGCTCGAATTGGCCCTTTCTTCCCGACGCGGGAGGGGCCTTTTCTACCCGACCCTAACAGAAGCTCAAGATTACGGAACACAGAGTCCAGTTTCCTGGCGGGACCAAGCATATCGATGGAGCTTAAATTGGTGAGAGATGCTTTGCCCAGCCAGTGATCCCTGGAACCCGCAATCTTGATCATGGAAACCTGTAGGTACTGTCCGCTGTCTACATAGGTCAGGCTGCCGGAGGAGTTGGTATAGACCTGTTTCATAAATCCCTGAAATCTGTTTCTGGTTGGGTAACTCGGCAGATCAAGATAGCGGTTGGATGAATCCAGGTCCTGTGTATGTACAGAATTGAGTGCTTTAAGATAAGCGGTGTTTGCAGTCAGAAGACGGATCCTGTCCGGAGTATATTCGGCGATTGCTACCGGACTATCACAAGCGACATTGACCAGCTCTGCTGTTTTCATCATATCCCGGTCTTCTGAGGTCTCCATCTGGAGGCCTTTGGCATTGCTGTCAGCCAGAGCATTACTGTAAGGCAGAGGATGTCCATAGTAATATCCCTGGATCATGCCGCAGCCAATGAATTTCAGAAATAGATACTGTTCTTTGTTTTCCACACCTTCTGCAAGTGTATGCATTCCAAGAGATTTAGCCATGGTTACGATACTGGTGATGATTTTCCGGCTCTTTTGGTCAAAGTTCTGAAAAAATCCCATATCGATTTTTAATACATCAAAGCTGTAATTATGCAGCGCGTTGAGCGAGGCATATTCGCTGCCAAAATCATCCAGCCAGACCTCGTACCCTGCGTTATGAAATTTGCTGATGATACTTTTAAGATTCTGACGGTTCCATACCATGACAGATTCTGTGATTTCAACATGAAAGTAGCTGCGGGGAAGATCGTATTTTTTTACAGTCTGCTCCAGAACCTTGAGAGGATCCATCAGGGTGAAATCCAGCTTGGACAGATTAAAGGAGACAGGTACCACGGGCAGTCCGGCAGAGAGACGTTCGCGGAACATGCGGCCGACCTCTGAGATAATATAAGTATCCAAACGGTCAATCAGTCTGGAGCTTTCCAGCACAGGGATAAAGATATCAGGGCAAAGTGTACCTTTTTCCGGATCCTCCCAGCGTGCCAATGCTTCAAAGCCGCAGAGTTCCTCCGACAGCGTGCGGACAACAGGTTGATAGTACACCTTGATATAGCCTTTTCTTAATGCTTCATCAATATGCTTTATGACATAGAGATGATTATCAATCTGTTCTCCCATGGCATCTGTATAGATCGCGCAGCATTGCGTAACATCTGTTTTAATGGAATTGTAGGCAATTTTAGCCATATCAAAGCTGTTGATCAGCCACTGACGACTTGCATTTTCTGTAACATATACGATGCCGCATTTTAAAAGAATGTTTCTGTCGTTGATCCTGTCGTTGATTTTTTCGCAGACGGATTCCACCCTCTCGATAAGATCATCCTTTTTGAGCAGCGCCGCAAAACAGTCGGCAGTAAGATGCCCGATTGCCTGTCCGGGGAACGCTTTCAGCAGAGTATCCGCAATCTGGCGGAGGAGATGGTCGCCGGCGTGTATTCCAAAGCTTCTGTTGTATTCGCGGAAGTTTGTGACGTCAAAATATACCGGACAGTATTGCGACAAAATGTGCTGCTGCCGGTTCTGATCTGATATTTCCAGGGCTTTTTTAAAGAAATCATTTCTGCCGAGAAGTCCGGTCAGCCCATCTGCCTGAAGCGCATGTGAAAGCATTTCGGAAGACAGGACCTGCAGTATAAATACCTGATGACCATCCAGCCCGGAGTGAGTCAAGAAAGCCTCTGCCATACGGAAATGACCTGCGAGAGTGCGGTATGTATAAGTGAAGGACGATGTAGTTTGCACTTCTCCCAAAATGCCGGAAAGGGAAGAGGCAGAAGATTCTTCTTCGATCCTCATGCCCTGGAAGTGTCCGCCGGTTAAATGCATAAAGCTGGACTCATCTGGGCAATCATATAACTGCAATAGTTTTGCATTGGCAAAAAGAATTCTTTCCTGTGGGTCCACAGATAAAAAGCAGATTCCAAAATCTAATTTGTCGTAAAAAGTGTGATATTGCTGAGTATTAAACATAGAATTTATACATATTTACAGTATGTGAAATCTTTTCCAAAATCAGAAAGGATGGGATTAAAGCAAGTTGGAGATATTTTACTTTAGAATTTTTAATCCTGCAAGATGGTATGCAATATCAGAATGTCAGCTTGAAGGATTGGAATTGGCATTTTTACACATAGCTTTAAAGCGGGGTGATGAAATAGAGACATAAATGTGCTATAATTTTTATATTCATTCAGACATTCAGAGCTTGGATATTGTAAAACATGTGCACGGATTCTGAAACATTCTATATTGGAAAAGGTTCAGAACATGAAACTAACAATTTATGATATAGCTGAGAAAGCCGGAGTTTCCCCGGCTACCGTTTCCCGGGTAATCAACAAAAAGGGAAATGTGGGAGCTGCTACCCGCAAAAGGGTGGAAGATATCATTGCGGAGGAAAATTATGTTCCGAATGCAACCGCGCAAAATTTAAGCAACGGTTCCTCACATCTACTTGTGTTCATTGTTCCGGATATTGAAAATCCGTTTTTTGGCAAGATTCTGCATGGCATTACAGAACGTGCAGAGGAAATGGGCTATAGTGTGCTGCTTTATGGTACGGATGGAGATCTGGATAAGGAGCATCAGATTCTGCATACGCTCAGGACCGATATGATTGAGGGAGTTTTTATTTCGATCGCAAAGGATGATGATCAGGTTTCCATCAGGGCACTGGAACGCCTCAAATCCGGCGGCATTCCGGTCGTTCTTGTTGACAGGGACATCGAGAATACGATTTTTGATGGTATTTTCTCAGATGATCAGCAGGGAGCATATGATGCGGTGCAGTGTCTGATCAAGGAGGGACATCGAAATATCGGGATTATTACCGGGCCAGAGCATTCTCTTCCAAGCAAGTCGCGGCTTACCGGATATCGAATGGCACTCGAGGACGAAAATATACCCTATCGCAGGGAGTATGTTGTGGATGGCAATTTTCGAATTGAAGAGTCTTATCGTGCTACGGAACAACTTATAAATTTAAAGATTCCGCCATCTGCGATTTTTACCTGCAATAATCTGAGTACTCTTGGATGCCTGCATTATCTGACGTCACATGGATATACGGTTGGTAAGGATATTTCCTTAATTTCGTTTGATGAAATCCCTGAGCTTACATATGGTGGAGTTCGTCTTACTTCTGTTGATCGTCCGGTTGTGGAGATGGGATATGAGGCTATGAATATCATGTACCGTCGGCTGACGGAAAATCAAGGTACGACAGCCAATACTATCAGCTGGTATGACAAAATTGTGCAACGGAGCTTCGTTAAAACTAAAATCGTCCTAAGGGGATCTGAGAAGTTGAATCCTAAGGAATCTAAGGACAAAAAACTATAGTTAATGAAGTACATGAAGTACATGAAGTATAGAATTTAACAAATGAAACCCGAAATTTATAAAGGGACTGCTGTGTAGATGCAGCAGTCCCTTTATAAGTGGCTATAAGTTGCTGATTGGGACCGGACCCTTTACTCGTTCAAGTTTTCGGATCCGGAGAAATTAGAAACAAATGAAATCTGGAGTTCGTCTGCTATGAGGACAGATTCAATGAGGCTTCCTGATATTGGATTATTTTATAATTGCAACACCGTTGGATGCGCCGAGTCTGTCTGCGCCGGCAGCAACAAGCTGTTCGGCAAATTCTCTTGTATGGATGCCGCCGCTGGCTTTTACGAGCATACGGTCTCCCACAGTTTTTTTCATTAATGCAACATCCGGCACAGTCGCGCCGCCTTTGGAAAAACCGGTGGAGGTTTTTACAAATCTGGCGCCTGCCTGCTCGGAGAGTTCGCATGCTTTGACTTTCTCATCGTCAGTGAGCAGGCAGCATTCAATTATGACTTTAACGATGGCTGGTTTTGCAGCGTCCACAACAGCCTTAATGTCCTCCAGGACAAGCTGATAGTTTTTGTCCTTCATGGCACCGATATTCATAACCATATCCACTTCTCCTGCACCATCCTCTACGGCACATTTTGCTTCATAAGCTTTGGCACGGGTTACCATAGCGCCCAGCGGAAAGCCGACAACACAGCAGGTGGTAATGCCGGTGCCCTTAAGCTCCTCCGCTACAAGCTTTGCGTGGCAGGAGTTTACGCAGATGGAGTGAAACTTATATTTTTTTGCCTCATCGCAGTACCGTTTGATGGTTTCCGTTGTTGCATCTGCCTGCAGCATGGTGTGGTCAATCTTATCGGCTAATTCTTCTACTGTCATAATGGTATATAAGCTGATCTGAGAAGCAAAATCAGCTGACTCCTTTCTCCTATTATATTAACATTTTAATTTTTCATTCAGTTACATTCATTCCGTGGCATTCATTCAGATCGGATAGTGTGAGCATATATTTCAGATCTTTGAAAGGATGGCTTCTGCAAGCTGATTCCCTTTACAGGATTTGCATAAGACGGGACAGCTTCATCCTTTGGCACGGATCGTTTATTTATTAATCAGATAAACTATAACATTGAAACATAAAATAGTAAAGCGGTTACAGAATATACGTAAATAATTTCATCTTTGCTGATATATAATCAAGTAGATAATAGGTTAAAATTACCAATAAAGTATTGATTAATACCGATAAAACCATAAATATATATAATTTTTCCATTGACTTTAAAATTTACTAGTGCTAGCATATGAAACAGATAAAGAAACCGGTATCACAAATCGGAGGTAAAATACATGGGTAAAACAGCGGTATTTGGCAGTTTTGTTGTGGATTTGATGGCGAGAAGCCCGCATCTTCCGGTGCCGAAAGAGACTGTGAAGGGCTCAATGTTCCGCATGGGACCAGGTGGCAAAGGCTTTAACCAATGTGTTGCAGCACATAAGGCAGGTGCTGATGTTATTATGATGACTAAGCTTGGCAGAGATACCTTTGCCAATGTGGCACTGGATACTATGACAGAACTTGGTATGCCAAAAGATCATCTTTTCTATAGCGATGAAACGGGCACGGGAATTGCGCTGATTCTTGTAGATGAAGGCACAAGTGAAAATGAGATCATTATTGTTCCGGGAGCCTGTGGAACAATCACTGCGGCAGAAGTTGAGAGTGTGGAAAGCGTCATTAAAGACTGTGAGTATGTGCTTCTGCAGCTGGAGATCAATCAGGATGCCAATGAGATGGTCGCGGAGCTTTGCAAGAAACATGGTGTCAAGATGATTGTCAATACTGCACCATATTCGCCGGTAAGTGATGCGTTTCTGTCTAAGGCATGGATGGTGACTCCCAATGAAATTGAGGCGGAGGAGCTTACGGGTGTAAAGGTTACAGATTTGGATTCTGCCAAGGCTGCTGCACAAGTATTTTATAAAAAAGGCGTGCAGAAGGTAATTATTACATTGGGTGGCAAGGGAGTGTTTGTTTCATCAGATGGCAGAGAGGAAATTGTTCCGGCAAATCACGTTCAGGTAGTTGATACGACAGGAGCAGGAGATGCGTTTAACGGAGGTTTACTGTGCGCACTTGCAGAAGGTAAGGATATCTGGGAAGCAACGAGATTTGCTCAGGCACTTGCGGCACTGTCGGTACAAAAGATCGGAACGACTCCATCTATGCCGACAAGAGCGGAGATTGATGCATTTTTAAAATAATTAAGTAACGAAATAAACGGATCATTAAAACATATTGGAGGTAAGAAAAATGTTAAAAGGAATTCCTGACAGAATCGGATCAGATCTTTTAAAAGCACTGGCAGATATGGGGCACGGAGACATTCTCATTATTGCAGATCATTATTATCCTCCTAAGACAAAAACACCAAATGGGATAAGCCTGCAGTGCAAGGGCAATACTGCCGCAGAGATGGTGGACGCGATTCTGCAGCTTATGCCTCTGGATGACAGATATTGTGAGCATCCGGTGGAATATATGGTACCAGATAAGGATTCCGGAGTTGTTGTTGAGCACTCTGAGGCCTGGGAGCAGGTGTTTGCAGCGGTAAAAAAGCAGGGCTATGATCCGGAGAAGGTTTGCGGCCCGATTGAACGTACAAAGTTTTATGAAAAGGCAGGCAGAGCATATGTTACGGTCTGTACCAGTGAGACCAAGGAGTATGGCTGTTTTATCCTGCAGAAAGGCGTTAATTGAATTTGTACAATGCACAGCATGAGAGAAAGGCTGTGAGGAAATAAGTTTCAAGTTTAAGAGGAGGAATTATGAGAACAAGACGGTCATTGGCAATGATTCTGAGCGGTGTGATGGCGATTTCGCTCGCGGCTTGTGGTGGAGGATCTACAGCGGCAACAAGCAAGGCAGCAGCGGATACAACGGCAGCTGCTGCAACGACAGACACTAAGGCGGCTGGAGCAGCAGAGACAACAGCGGCACAGGGAGCTGCTTCTGATGTGGCAGGTAAGGAATATAAGATTGTATATCTTACACCTTCTACAGCATCACAGTTCTGGACCTATGTAGAGATTGGTATTAAAAATGCAATGCTGGATCTCCAGGATAAATATGGAATCAAGATTGACTACTCGACAGTCGGACCATCTGAGGAGAGCCAGACGGAGGATTATGTAGCAGCATTTGAACAGACGATTGCGCAGAAGCCGGATGCTATTGTAACAGCGACACTTGCGATTGATGCAACCATTCCAAAGGCGCAGGAAGCTACAAATGCAGGCATTGTTCTGAATTTTGTTAATTGCGGCCTCGGTGTTGGAGACGATGGAGCCAATGAGGACACTTACAATGAATTCTATTATTGCTCCAATGATACCATCGGTGAAATGGCAGCACAGGCATTTGTAGATGCCTGCAAGACCAAGGGAATTGATATTACCAAGGGTACAGTAGGTATTAATACCAACGTGGAAAATGAAGCATTGAATCATCGTGTAGATGGTTTCCGTAACAAG
>DJXY01000116.1 GCA_002449915.1 Oribacterium sp. UBA6992 | reverse complement strand
AGCCTGATGACCGACATCCCACACAATCTTATCCTTGGGCAGATCCAATGCAAGAAAGAGACCGATCGTGAGCTCAACTACTCCAAGATTGCTTGCCAGGTGTCCTCCAAGCTCAGAGGTTTTTTGAATTATAAAGTTCCGGATTTCTCCTGCGAGCTCTCGCAGCTCATTATCTGAGAGCCCTTTCAGATCCTCCGGACCATGAATATTGTCAAGCAGCATACCTGTTTTATTTCTCTCTGTTAATCAACCAATCTGAAAGCTCCCCGAGAAACTCCATTGTCTCTCTGTCAGTATGATACTGTGTCAGGGTCTTGAGTTTTTCCTCTGCATTCCGGGACAGTCTTTTTACTTCTGCGCGGGATGCATCAAGCCCATAGATGCTCACATACGTTGTCTTATGATTCTCCTCGTCTGAATGAATAGGTTTTCCAAGAATTTCTGTCGTGGAGGTTTCATCAAGGATATCGTCCTGAATCTGAAATGCGATGCCGACCTGCTCTCCGATGCTGCTGATCATGGAAAGCACTTCCGGTCCCTGTCCCGCCAGACAGGCACCGATCATCATGGAGCCCTCCAGAAGCGCAGCCGTCTTAAGCCGGTATATAAACATGAGCTGCTCCTCCGTAAGTTCTTGGCCGGTCATTTCCACATCAACAACCTGACCGCCAAGCATACCATAAATACCGGATTTACCGGCAAGGAGACGAAGCGCCTCCGTAAAAGCTGCAGCGTACTGCGTGGCTCCAGCACAGGTAATCTTGGGCGTATGATTTCCCGTCTCAATGCCTGCTTCCCGATTCATTCTCTGTACTGCCTGCTGAAATGCATCTGAAGTAATCTCAAAAGCATACAGAGACAAGGCATCCCCTGTCAGTGTCCCCATGTCCTCTCCATAGTGAAACCATGTGGATTCCCTTCCTCTCCGGTATTTATCTCCATCCATACAGGGCAGGTCATCATGACACAGGGAAAAGGTGTGAATCATTTCCATGCCGGTCATAAATGCCTCTAGTACCGGACGCATAAAATGATCCCATGCTGCATCCTTGGGGAAAAGCTCGTAAAACTCCATCATAAGCAGCGGACGCAGGCGCTTGCCTCCCGCTTCCACGGAATAATGCATAGCTTCAAGCACTGTTTTCTGCTCGCCTTCTGTATCCGGAAGATATTTCCGTATAATCTGCTCACAAATTTCTGTTTTATCCTTAAGATTAAGAGAGAATTCCTTCATCGTCTAACACCTTTACCTGTTTTTCGATCCGGTCAATGCTGTCATTTGCTTCCTTGATCAACGAAATCCCCTGCTTATACATATCAAAGGATTTTTCCAGACTGTCCTCTTTTTCCATATCTGCCAGCAGCGTCTCCAAAGCATTAAAAATCTCGGTAAGTGATTTCTTACTGCCGGTATCCGCCTTTTTACGTTTACGCACAGATTTTGATGATTCTGCTTCCTCTATAGCCATCAAGGCTCCTCTCTTTTCACCGTATGATCCACAATACTGATGATCTCTCCGTCAAGTAAGGTTGTAATCAGCTGATCGCCGTTCTGCACCTTTTTTATAGAATCCACCCGTCTTCCCTCCGAATCCCGGATATAGCCATATCCGCCGGAGAGCTTTTTTAAAGGAGACATCAGCTCCATTTTAGCCGTAAGAATTTCCAGGCGATGTCTCCTATCCTGTCGTATCTGATCCAGCCGGACACGCAGCGCCTTGTATTGCTCCAGCGTATTTCTCGCCTCCCGGACCTTCTGCTCCATATAGTTTTTAAGACTCCCCTCAAGCTCAACTGTTCGTTGGCGATCCGCAAGCAGCACTGTCCTCGGATTGTATTTACCTGTTTTAAGGCGGTAATCCGAAACTCGCTGTCGTGCTGTATGCAGCTTGTCCTGTATTTCGTTGGAAAGTGCCTCCTTATATCCGGCAAGGGATTCCATGAACTGCTGATAATCAAATACCGCAAGCTCTGCCGCAGCGGATGGCGTAGGTGCCCTCAGATCTGCCGTGTAGTCCGTAATGGTGGTATCAATTTCATGCCCTACAGCAGAAATGATCGGAGTATCCGCATCAAAAACAGCCTTAGCAACCGGTTCCTCATTAAAAGCCCACAGGTCCTCAATCGAGCCTCCGCCGCGTCCGACAATAATGACATCGAAGTTCATTTTGTCAAGTGTTTTAATACCGGCGACAATAGACTGCGCCGCTCCGTCGCCCTGCACAAGAGCCGGATACAGCACCAGCTCCACATAGGGATTTCTCCGCCGCGCAATCTGTACAATATCCCGTATAGCAGCACCGGTTTTAGCCGTAACAATACCGATTTTCTGCGCATATTTCGGAATCGGCTTTTTATACATCGGGTCAAACATCCCCATCTCCGACAGCTCCTGTTTCAGCTGTTCAAATCGGATATACAGATCCCCGATGCCATCGGATGTAATCCCGCGTGCGTAAATCTGATAGCTGCCGCCTCGCTGATAAACCCCGATCGTTCCGGTAACCAGGACCTTCATGCCATTCTCTAATTTAAATTTCAGCCCCGCCCGGTCCCCGGCAAACATAATTCCGGAAATCTGCGAAGCTGCATCTTTTAAAGTAAAATAAATATGACCTGAGGTATGATATTTCAGATTGGAAATTTCACCGCTTACGGTAATCCCGTTAAGGACAAAATCCTCCTGAAACATATGCGCAATATACTGATTTACCTGGGTTACCGTGTATGCATTTTTATTCATTCGTGTTTTTTATTGACGAGAATATGCATGTTTTTACCATCCTGCGATTTCTCCATAAGCTCGCCCTTAGGTCTGGTATTTTTCTTTATCGAAGTCTCAGCGGCTGCCTTAGAGCTGTCCACAAGTCTTGCCAGCACGCCGTTGACAAAGGATCCGGATTCCGGTCCTCCATATTTTTTGGCAAGCTCGACCGCCTCGTTGATGGCTACCTTCTCCGGAACCTCATCATCATACAAGATCTCATAAAGTGCAAGCCGCAGTACGCTTGCATCTGTCCTCGTCATACGTTTGGTCGTCCAGCCGGAAGCCGCGGCATCAATCTTTGCATCCAGCTCCGGGATTTTGGCAACAATTTTGGCAACCTCATCCTTGATCTTCCATTCATCCGCAGGAGACAGGTTTTCCAGATGGACTACACCATCGCCGTCCTCATAGTCAGGTGACTCAAAATAATTTGCAAGCTGATCCTGGATCTCATCCTCCGGATAAAACTGCGTGCTGAAAAGCATCTTTAACTTGTGATCTCTTTCTTCTCTCTTATTCATTTTCGTTTGTTACAACTCCGGCAATTTTAATATTAACATCCTGTACATGAAGTCCGGTCATACTCTCGATCGCCTGGCTCACCTTGTTCTGTACTTCTTTGGATACCTCCGGGATAGAGTAGCCATATTTAACATTCAGTGTAAGATCCACTGTCACATTTCCATCCTCAATGGCAATCTTAACCCCTCTGGATAAATCGCGGATGCCCATTCTGGCGATAATTGCTCCGGACCATCCTCCATCCATGGAGTCAACACCCTCCACTTCAGTCGCAGCAATTCCACTAATGATTGCAACTACTTCGTCTGCAATGATGACCTGACCGTTGCCGTCCTTTTCATAAACAACGTGTGTTGATCTCTCTTCGTTTTGCTCCATGTATGAACCTCCATCTGGTTTTGTGTTTTTAAGAACGATTTCCATACTTATGCGAACATAATACCACAATTATGCATAAAAAGAAAATATTTTAGAGAGAACATCCAGGGACTTAAGACCGGAGCTGTTGATCAATAAATCAGACCGTAATCTTATCTTTAAGCTTCTCGTAGGTTTTCTCTCCGATGCGTTTTACATTCAGGATTTCCTCCGGTACTGCAAAGCCTCCCCAGGTTTCCCGGTACTCAATGATCTTTTGGGCTGTGGCAGGACCGATCCCCGGGAGCGAATCCAGCTCCTCAAGTGTCGCTGTATTAAGATTTATTTTATCATTTTTTTCTTGATTCATAATAGTATCCGCTGTGACAGTGTCCTCTCCGGAGCCTGCATGTGCTTCCTGTGGCTCTTGTTCTGAAGCTGCTGATTGTTCCTGTAGTTCTTGCTCTGAAGCTTCAGGTGCCTCCCGCTGCTCTTGTTCTAAAACAGCAGTGGTTTCATTAATCCAATGTTCTGGAGCTTCTAAAGTTTCATTTTCCTCTGCATGGAAATCCGTCTCTGATTCCCGGATCAATGTGAGCTCTCCTGTTTTCTCTCCATAGCCGGACAAGGCATAAGCTCCTCCCGCGATCAGCATAAGCAGGAGCATCACCGTTTCTCTCACTTTGCCAAGCTTCTGCTTCCATCGATAGATCTCTTTTTTAGTCAAACTACTATCCCCCCTGTTCTGATCCTGCTTCCCTTCGATACTCTATTTTTGCCTTAAAATCCGAATCTTGACTAAATCCGCTTAAAAGCTATAATTGAACGTAACGCTAGGGGCGCCGCTTATGTGCTGAGATGATGTTTAATCAACCCTTTTACCTGGTCAGGTTAATACCTGCGTAGGGAAGTCGTATATCAGTATTTCTGCGTGCCTCCTGTGTAATAAGGAGGTTTTTTTATGAGTAAAAATGTCAAGATTCTTGTCTACTGTGCCGCATGCATCGCACTTGCAAGCGTTGCATCCATGATCAAGCTGTTTGAAGCCCCAATGGGCGGCTCCATTACCCTGTGCTCCATGCTTTTTGCTACCCTGCCAGGATACTTTTTCGGTCCTTCTATTGGCATCATTTCCGGTATCGCATATGGCATCCTGCAGTTTATCCTCGGACCATACATTGTACACCCCCTGCAGGTAGTCGTTGATTACGGTCTCGCATTTGGCGCTTTGGGACTCTCCGGTTTTTTCTGCCACATGAAAAACGGTCTGTACATCGGTTATCTTGTTTCCTGTTTTGGTCGCTGGGTATTTGCAGTGCTTTCCGGAGTCGTATTTTTCAGCTCCTATGCTCAGGAAGCAGGATGGGCATCTCCGCTGCTGTATTCCTGTGCATACAACGGCTTTTATATCGCGATTGAAGCCGGCATTACCTTAGTCATCCTTGCAATTCCGGCGGTACGCAAAGCCATCGATCAGATCCGTCGCAGCGCGCGTTAATTTTTAACAATATATCCTGAAATATCAATGAAAGAGTTTCATTGAATCAGCAGAACGCTGATAGAAAAAATCATAACAGATTTTATTAAATTTAGCAATAAGAGCTGATTATAATTAAATTTCATCAAAACAAATCAAAATCAAATCTCAGAGTCATTGAGACATCAAAACCATAGAAATCCTGGATTTTGAAAAATCGTATCCAATTATGAACGGGACTGTTGCCGGCACTAAAAAGTGCTCCTGCAGCAGCCCCGTTTTAAAGTCATTGTTTTAAGCCACATCCACGTGGTCATTTCAGCTTTTTATGCTTGTTACGGTCTGCCCGGCTTCCAGGCATCCTCAAGATACTGATCTTTTGTTTCCTCCTCCGATGTAAATTTGATCTGCCGTCCGGCTGCCTGCACCAGATGCTTGGCAAGTACCGCTGTAGTTACCACGCCGACTCCGCCCGGCACCGGCGTTACCGCACCCGCTTTAAGAGAAATTGTATCATAGTTACAGTCTCCCACGAGATGCCCGTCCTGATCCACATTGATCCCGACATCAATCACGGTTGCGCCCTCACGGATATAACTGGATCCGACCATCTGCGGTCTGCCAACAGCGACAACCAGGATGTCTGCAGACTGGCAGATTTCCTTAAGATTCTCCGTCTTGGAATGACATACCGTCACCGTGGCATTTTCCTGAAGCAGCAGCATAGCCAGTGGCTTGCCGACCACAAGGGACCGACCTATAATTACCGTATGCTTCCCCTGCATCTCGATCTGATAGCCCTTTAACATCTCCAGAACTGCCTGGGCAGTGCAGGGTGCAAATGCATCTCTATCGCCCATCATCACACCAGCGAGATTCTGGCGGGTAATTCCATCGAGATCCTTCGCCGGATCCATGTTTCCAAGCATTTCCTCTTCATCAATCTGCTTTGGCAGCGGGCGCATCACCAGGATCCCATGGATCTCCGGATCCTGATTAATAAACCGGAATGCATGCTGGAAGTCCACATTAGAGACATTCCCCAGAAACTCATAGGTCTTGACTTCCAGTCCGAAGTCCATAAATCTCTTCTTCACAGAGTTTTCATAGGCAATATCTTCCGCCCGCTCTCCAACCCTGACAATCGCGAGCGCCGGCATGATACCATTGTGACTTCCGACAAAATCCAGACATTCATTTTTGATCTGATCGTAAACGAGTTTTCCTCTTAATTCCTGCATATGCTTTTCTCCACCTTGTCAAAAATATCCTGCGCCTTCCGGATCCCGGTCTGCCTGAGCGTCTCTGCATGATGTACCATCTGCCCGGCATGTTCCCGGTCCTGCATCATCCTGGTATTAATATAAACATTCATAATGGCACCATTGAGTGCCGTCTCAAGGAACTGCACTCCGACACCAACATCGCTGACTGAAAGTCTGGATCCGTGCTCCGCAAGCTTTTCCATAAGATCCAAAGCTTCCACTACCTTTTTCATAAGCTTAATCGGCACATCCGTAGCATCACATAGGCATTTTTCCAGAGTGATCCTGCGAATGCTTTCGTGCTCTGCACTGTCCCGCGGAAGTCCATAGGCTCTTGACAGCGGCAGAAAAACAGCCTCATCCTCATCAGAAAGCTGCAGGAAATCCTCCCGGATCCGGATCAGCTTCTCCTGTATGTCCCGGATTTCCGCTTCATACTCCCTGTATTTCTTTTTTCCAAGCGTAAGATTTCCTTCCATAAGTCCGAGGCTCACACCAAAGGCTCCGGCAAGTGCAGAAGCGCCGCCACCGCCAGGCACCGGCTCCTTGGAGGATAAACGCTCAAGATAGTCCCTGATTTGAAGCTCTGCTGTTTCCATGATTTATGTCCTTTCTTCCAGTGCTGCCAGACGATGCTGATTTCGATGATACAGAAGCTCCATGCCGGCAAATAAAAGCTCCGGTTCATATGAAACCTCATGTTTCAGCCAGGGGATCACGTAGCGGCTGAGTCCTCCTGTCAGCACCAGTGGAACCCTGTCCACTCCCAGTTCCTGTGCTACACGTTCTGCAATGCCGTCAATCATAGCTGCCTGTCCAATGACCGCACCGCTTATGATACTCTCAACTGTATCTGCTCCGATCAGCCTTTCCGGTGCTGCGGCACAAAGCTCCGGAAGCTGCGCTGTGTACTCTCCAAGTGCACGGAGTGAGAGCTGAATGCCGGCGGAAATCATACCGCCCAGAAACCGTTTTTGCCCGTCTGCAACGGAGATGGTGGTTGCCGTACCAAGATCACATACCAGAACAGGCGCTCCGTACTTTGCTACAGCTGCTGTCATATCGGTAATCCGGTCAATACCAAGCGTAGCGCTGTCATAGTCGGAAAGATCCAGTCCGCTGTCAAAGCTTCGGTCGATTTTGAGACAGGGCTTCCCCGTAAGATGCCGCGCGGCTGACATGATGAGTGCATTTGCATCCGGAACCACAGAGGAGAGGATGGAGCCCTCGAGCTCTGCCGGCGTAATTTTATGCTTATATAGCATGTCCCGGAACAGATCATAAAGCGTCTGCTGATCCCGACGCACCCGTGTTTCCATGCGCTCTGTAAAAAGGGCACTGCCCTCCTCGATACATCCGACAACAATGTTTGAATTTCCGACATCAATTGCAAGTATTTTAGCCATCGCTCCGCCTTTCCTTTGCTTCCGGATAATAATACAACAATCCGGCTGCTTCAACAAGACTCTGCGTTGTCTTGGTACTTGAAAAACGTCCGTGACACCGGTAAGATATTTACAGACGTTTTTGTTTATATGCCATGAGGCTTCCTTATTAATAATAGAAATCAAATACAGACGGATAATATGGAGGAATTTATGCTGAAAGGGAAAAATATACTGTTGGGAGTTACCGGAGGAATTGCCGCCTACAAGGCTGCCACACTCTGCTCTATGCTTGTAAAACAGCATGCCAATGTCGATGTAATCATGACGGACAATGCCACGCAATTTATTACTCCCAATACCTTTGAGGCGCTGTGTCATAACAGAGTCGTGACCGATACCTTTGACCGGAACCATCCATGGGAGGTGGAGCACATTGCTCTTGCAGAAAAAGCGGATGCGATGATCATTGCTCCGGCAACCGCCAATACCATTGCGAAGCTTGCAAATGGCATTGCCGACAACATGCTGACCACAACCGCCCTGGCATGCTCCTGTCCCAGGCTGATCGCTCCCGCGATGAACACACATATGTATACTAACCCGGTTACAAGGGATAATATCGAGAAGCTGCGCCACTATGGATGGATTGTAATAGAGCCTGCCTCCGGGCACCTTGCCTGCGGCACCAATGGTACCGGGAAGCTTCCGGAGCCGGAGTTACTGCTGCAGCATGTCATCCATGCAGCCTGGCACAGTAAAGACATGGCAGGGCTTCGTGTGCTGGTAAGTGCCGGTCCGACACAGGAGGACATTGATCCGGTGCGTTACATTACCAATCACTCCTCCGGCAGGATGGGCTACAGTATCGCAAGGGTTGCTGCGGCAAGAGGTGCCGAAGTAACGCTGGTAAGCGGACCGGTAAATCTTGAACCGCCCGTTTATGTCAATACCATTAAGATCAGGACTGCAGAACAGATGTATCAGGAGATCACCTCTCGCGCGGGCGATCAAGATATTATTATAAAAGCCGCGGCTGTCGCAGACTACCGTCCTGCAACAGTCGCAGCTGAAAAAATTCATAAAAAGGACGACGAGGATGCCAGCTTGCCGCTGGAGAGGACCAGAGACATCCTGCGTTACCTGGGAGAGCATAAAACAGAAAATCAGTTCCTCTGCGGTTTCTCTATGGAAACAGAGCATATGCTTGAGAACTCCCGGCGGAAGCTGATTTCCAAACATCTGGATCTCATAGCCGCAAATAATGTCAAGGTCCCGGGCGCAGGCTTTGAAGTGGAAACCAATGTCCTGACGTTGATTTCAAAGGACAAGGAAATCGAGCTTCCGCTTCTTACCAAATGGGAGGCTGCCGACAAGCTCCTGGATACGATCCTTGCGATGCGGAAGCATTCAGAAGCGCATCTGTAAAGCTTACCTGTCTCCGCTCGTGACCTCCTTTAACGCCATGCGGAGCTTCTCCGCCATTTCATCCACATGCTGTCTCTCGATGACAAGCGGCGGCACAAAACGGATCGTATTATGCTCCGCGGCGATAAGAACCAGATGCTGCTTAAGGATCGCATTGCTGACAATCTCTCCGACTTTTATATCCGTAGCAAATTCCAGTCCCTGTAAAAGTCCCTTGCCGCGGTGATCGATAATTGCATCCGGGAACTCTGCCTTGATATTGTCAAGCGTCTCCCATAAATACGCACCGATCTCTCTCACATGCGCTGGGATGTCCATCTCCTTAAAGACATCCAGGATGGCGCTTGCCGCGGCACAAACCAGTGGATTGCCTCCGTAGGTTGATCCGTGGTCTCCCGGAACCATGGCAGTTGCCGCTTCTCCTCTTGCAAGAAACGCTCCGATCGGCACACCATTTCCAAGTGCCTTGGCTACTGTCACAACATCCGGCTTGATGCCGTACTCCTGCCAGGCAAACATATAGCCGGAGCGTCCCATGCCGCACTGCACCTCATCCAGAATCATGATAAGGTCATGCTCATCGCAGAGGCTGCGGACACCCTTGAGAAATTCTTCTGTCGCCGGATAAATGCCGCCCTCTCCCTGGATGGTTTCCAGGATGATGGCACCGGTTTTGTCCGTGATCTGTGCCTTTACCGATTCCAGATCATTAAAATCCGCAAATTTTACACCACTGACGAGAGGCTCAAACGGCGCACGGTAATGCTCCTTGCCCGTCACGGAAAGTGCTCCCATGGAACGCCCGTGGAAGGATCCAAGCATGGCAATGATTTCCGTTTTTCCACTCTTTTTATTGTACTGATAGCGTCTTGCAATCTTAAGTGCGCCCTCGATCGCTTCTGTGCCGGAATTGGTAAAAAACACCTTATCCATCTCCGCCGCTTCCAGAAGCTTCTCTCCTGCCTCAATCGCAGGCTCATTGTAAAACAGATTGGAGGTATGCAGAAGTCCTTTGTCAATCTGCGCCTTCATTGCCTCCTTCACCAGCGCATTGCTGTACCCGAGTCCGCACACAGAGATGCCCGCGCCGAAATCCAGATATTGGTTGTCCCCTTCATCATAGAGATAGACGTCCTCTGCATGGTCAAACACAATCGGGAAACGATTATAGGTTTTATAAAGTACCTTCTCACCTTCTGCTACCAGACGGTCATTTACCACCGTTCCCTTGACTATGGAATCACGTAAGAAATTCATACATCCCCCTTTCCCTAAAATCATTCAAAAAGCGGATCCACATCCTTACGGATCGCGGTTCCGACGCCCTTATTGGTAAAGAACTCAAGCAGCAGGCAGTGTGCAATTCTGCCATCGAGGATATGCACACGATTCACGCCCCGTTTCATTGCCTCAATACAGTTGGAGAGCTTAGGCAGCATACCTCCTCCCAGGGTGCCGGAATCAATCAGTGCCTGGGCTTCATCCAGTGTCAGCATGGGGATCAGCGAATCCTTGTCATTAAAATCTCTGTAGAGTCCCTCGACATCTGTAAGGAATGCAAGCTTCTCCGCATGCATCGCTCCTGCCACGGCGCAGGCAGCATCATCTGCGTTGATATTGTAGCTCTGGTTATGATCATCAAATCCGACCGGGCAGATCACCGGGATGTAGTCATGATCCAGAAGGTCCTTGATAATCGCGGTATCCACAGACGTGATCTCCCCGACAAATCCGATGTCTTCTCCATTCGCATACCTTTTAACACATTTTAAAAGCATCCCGTCCTTGCCGGAAATCCCGACTGCCTTACTGCCAAGACCATTTATAAGCTGTACCAGGCTTTTATTTACCTTATTAAGCACCATTTCCGCAATTTCCATGGTATCCGCATCGGTAACCCGGAGTCCGTTGACAAAATGCGGTTCCATGCCGACCTTTCCGATCCATCTGGAGATTTCCTTGCCGCCGCCATGTACGATAATCGGCTTAAATCCTACCAGCTTAAGCAGTGTCACATCCTGCATCACCTGACGCTTCAGCGTTTCATCGACCATTGCTGATCCGCCGTATTTTACGACAATGACTTTACCCTGGAACTTCTGGATATATGGCAGCGCCTCCACGAGGGTGGCTGCTTTGTCCATGACATTTTGTGAAATCGTGCTGTTCATTTCTGATCCTCCCTGAAATGAGAACGCCTCCGGTTTACCAGGCCGGAGGCTATGTTTCTCTGTATGAGCAGCTTTCCTCCCGGAAAGTTCTTACTCTGTTAAAGATTTTTTGTCTTGTTCTGAACCTCAAGCATCTTCATGGCACGTACCTTTTCCGGCAGACCAAACAGGGTAATAAAGCCGGATGCGTCATGATGATCATAGAGATCACCGGTAGTGAAGGATGCCAGAGACTCGTTGTAAAGCGAATACGGCGATGTAGTGCCTGCCTTGATGATATTGCCCTTATAAAGCTTCATCCTGGTTTCGCCGGTGACATATTTCTGCGTGGAAACAACAAACGCCTCCAGTGCTTCCCTCAGCGGATCAAACCACTTACCCTCATATACGCACTCTGCAAACTTGTTGTCCACATAGGACTTAAACTCCATGGTCTGACGATCGAGAATCAGCTCCTCAAGCTGCTTGTGCGCTTCGATCAGGATTGTGCCGCCAGGAGTTTCATATACACCACGGCTCTTCATGCCAACCACACGGTTCTCAACTATGTCGATAATGCCGATACCGTTTTCTCCGCCAAGTACATTCAGCTTGGTTACGATATCTTTCACTGACATTTTCTCGCCGTTCAGGGCAACCGGCACGCCCGCCTCCCAGGAAATGGAAATCTCGGTCTCCTTGTCCGGCGCCTTTTCCGGTGTGTTGGACATCAGCAGCACATGATCATAGTTTGGTTCATTGGAAGGGTCCTCCAGCTCCAGTCCCTCATGTGAGAGGTGCCAGAGGTTCCGGTCACGGCTGTAGGAGTTCTCCGCATCAAACTGCAGCGGAATGCCCTTGGATTTTACATAATTATACTCATCCTCCCGGGACTGGAAGGTCCAGACATCCGTCATACGCCAGGGAGCAATGATGTCAAGATCCGGTGCCAGTGCCTTGATGGACAGCTCAAAACGGATCTGGTCATTTCCTTTGCCGGTCGCGCCATGGCAGATCGCGGTTGCTCCCTCCTTCCGGGCAATCTCTACAAGCCGTTTGGCAATCGCCGGACGAGCCATCGATGTGCCCAGGAGATATTTATTTTCGTAGGTTGCATTTGCCTGAATGCAGGGAACCACATAATGATCACAGAAATCATCCTGGATATCCTCGATATAGAGCTTGGAAGCGCCGGAGAGCTTAGCCCTTTCTCCCAGTCCATCCAGCTCCTTACCCTGCCCTACATCAACGCAGCAGCAGATAACCTGATATCCGAAATTTTCTTTAAGCCAGGGAATGATGGCAGTAGTATCCAGTCCGCCGGAATACGCGAGGATAACCTTCTCTCCCTGTGTTTTGTTTTTAGGTGTAAGATTGCTCATAGTAAACTCCTTTATAAGGGCTTCTGAAATGATGTGGTAAGCATCAAAGCCGCCTGATCCGCTTATGCCTGCATAACTACAGGCTGGTTTCTCTTGCTGGATCGTATCTTACTCCTGTGCAAAGGAAAAATCAAGCAGTTTTTGCATATTTATACATATAATTTTAAATTTATGTATATTTATCCTGCAGTCTCTGCATATTTCAGGTCCACTGGGTTTCGGATTCACTGCATCGCACCTGGCGCTCCCAGGGTCTTACGGTTATTGACGCAGGTTTCAAGAGAAATCGCGTCATAGATATCCCCGTCAATCTTATCGCAGACACTCCGGAACTCCTCAATACTCAGATCATCCAGCGCACAGTTCTTTTTTTCACACAGCAGCACCAGTTCTCCGACCAGTCCGTGTGCGGTACGGAACGGTACCCCCTTCCGTACCAGGTAGTCTGCCACGTCTGTTGCGTTGGTAAAGCCATTTTTGGCACTTGCCTCCATACGCTCCTTGTTCCACTGCATGGATTTCAGCATTCCGGTCATAAGTACCACAGAATGCCGTACGGTATCCATGGCATCAAATGCCATTTCTTTATCCTCCTGCATATCCTT
>DJXY01000010.1 GCA_002449915.1 Oribacterium sp. UBA6992 | reverse complement strand
CACCTGACAGATCACAAGATGATCTGCATCCGGATGCGGTTCAATTGACTTGATCTTGCCGGTGACGATCTTATCCAGGTTTTTGTTTAAAATTGTGCAGGTCTCTACCTTGGTTCCGCTCAGCGTCATGGCGTCTGTCCACTCCTTGGGAGTGCAGTCAAGCTCCGGCACATACTCCTTGATCCAGTTCATTGATGTATTCATAATAAAGTTTCCCCTCTCTTATCCGATCAGAACTGCTCCAGGAAACGGGTGTCGTTTTCATAAAGCAGACGCATGTCGTCAATTTCATACTTAAGAAGTGCGATTCTCTCAAGACCTACCCCAAAGGCAAAACCGCTGTACTGCTTCGGATCAATACCACACATCTCAAGCACATGGGGATGTACCATACCGCATCCCAGGATCTCGATCCAGCCCTCACCCTTGCAGAACCGGCAGCCCTTACCGCCGCACTTAAAGCAGCTTACATCCACTTCTGCAGAAGGCTCCGTAAACGGGAAATGATGCGGGCGCAGCTTCGTCTTGGTTTCCGGTCCAAACAGCTCCTTGGCAAATTTATCAAGCGTACCTTTTAAATCTGCAAATGTAACATGCTTGTCTATCACAAGTCCCTCAATCTGATGGAAGGATGGTGAATGCGTCGCATCCACAGCATCCGAACGGAATACACGTCCCGGACAAATCATACGGATTGGAAGCTTGCCCTGCTCCATGACTCTCGCCTGCACAGAAGAGGTCTGGGTTCTCAGGAGGATGCTGTCATTAATATAGAAGGTATCCTGCTCATCTCTCGCCGGATGTCCCTTGGGAATGTTTAGCTTCTCAAAGTTGTATTCATCATACTCAACCTCCGGACCTTCCACAACCTCATATCCCATACCGACAAAGATTCGCTCGACTTCTTCCAGCGCGCGGGTATTGGGATGCGCATGCCCATACTGCATCTTTTTGGCAGGAAGTGTCACATCAATCGTTTCGGCAGCCATCTTGGCTTCTCTTGCCTTTGCCTCCAGCTCCGCCATATGCGTCTCGATTGCGCTCTCCACCTCTGCACGTACAGTATTGACCATCTGTCCGAATTTCGGTTTCTCTTCAGGTGAAAGGTCCTTCATAGATTTGAGAAGCGCGGTAATTTCACCTTTCTTTCCAAGAAATTTGACTCTTAAATCATTAAGCGTCCTGGCATCCTGTGCTTTCTGAATGCTTTCCTCGGCAAGCTGCCGAAGCTCCTGCAACTTTTCACTGTTTACCATAATCCATCTCCTTACGTCGCTCCTGCCAGGGTCGCAGAATCGAAACATATATTTTTACTGTCAACAAAAAGTCCCTGCAAGTCCTAAGACTCACAGGGACGAATCATCGCGGTACCACCCTTGTTCCTGTATCACAAAGGATACAGACACTCTTCGGCTTAACGCGCTCGGACGTTCCGGACTACTGCCTAAAATCAATATTAACAATCGAACTATGGTTCATCCGGACAACTCCGGTGGGAAAATTCGTATCAGAGATTTCTCAAACCGCTCTCAGCGCCTCACGGTTTTTCTCTCCCGGGAAACACATCTGACCTACTGTACACCTTCATCGTCTTTTTAATTCATTATGATTATATACGGTTTATACCAGGTCTTATATGCAAGTTAGATCGATCCTATGTATTTGCAAATCTAACGCATTCACTTGATCTTATATATAAACTGCTATCAAGCTTATTACTTCATGCACGGAAAGTCAAGTGCTCTTTCGGTCTATGCTTGACAAATGTCGGTAAGGCAATTTTTAACCCTGAATGTACTTCTGATCCGTCTAAAGCTCGATTTCCTTCCAGTATAGCGGACCGCTCACGACTCCCTGCCCGAGGGCACGGCTGTTTAACGCAGGTTTCCCGCTGAACTCCCGGGTGAGGACATTCACATGGCGGAAGCCGCAGGCTTTGATTTCATGGAGGGAGAAATCAAAGCCACCATCCAGCTTTTCCATCTGATGCGCATCCGAGCTAAGCAGAACTTCGCCGCCCATTTCCGAGAGCGCCTTTAGAAGCTCTGTCCTTGGATACGGCTCCCGCTTTCTACCACGATTGACAGCGCCTAAATTAATTTCAAATGGGATGCCATAAGCAACAAGGCTTTGCATGGCATCCATGGCAGGCTGCAGATATCTCCCGGAGCGTTCATCCAGGAAATGTCCTCCCTCCTCCGGACTCAGATCATTAAAGCGTGTGATCAGATCAAAATGGCCGATAAACGTAGGTTTAAGCCGCTTCGCCACCTCTGCCTCAAAACGGTAATAATCCTGCGACATGGCATAGTAGTCCCCATCATAGTATTGTTCACAGCCGGACTTTAAGACATCAGGCGATGCATCCACGCAGATGATCTGATCTCCATTGATTCCGTCTTCACAGATTTCGTCAAGTCCAAAGGTCCGGTTCCAGATTTCACTCCCCGGGATCGGGATAAAGTGGGTCGATCCGATCGCATACTCTACCGCAGGGGCGCACTCCGCACCGGTAACATTGTCAAGCTCCACCCCTCTCAGAATTTCAAGGCGTCCCTGGTATTTGTCCTGCAGCCTGCAGATTTCCGCCTCATATTGAGGGAAGTTCATCGAAACGCCCGGATCCATGTGTCCGGAAAATCCAAGATGCCGGAAGCCCTTGCGAAGTGCCATCTCAACAACCTGCTCCGGCGTATCTCTGCCATCACAGAAGGATGTATGCGTGTGATAATTTCCTTTAATTGTCATGACACCTCCGCCTTAAGAGCTTTGCAGATCCTCTGATAGTGAAGAAACGCATGCTGCTGATTCATTTCGGTGATTTCCTGAATCGTTGCAAGCTTTACATCAATTGCTTCCGACTTCTGCAGCGTGACATCCTTAAGCGTAAAAGGAAAACGGAAATGATAAATATCCACGAAATAATTGTCGCCTCTTGCGAGATCCTCGTTGACATAGCTGTATACCGGTGCCTGATGCATCCCGGATATGTCAAGTCCTGTCTCCTCGGAAACCTCCCTGACAACCGCCGTAAAGGAATCCTCTCCGGCATCGGCGCCTCCGCCGGGGATTTCCCAGGAACCGGCAGCCCACTTTTTATCAAGCGCTCTCCTGGTCACAAGGATCCTCCCGGCAGCATCCTCGAGGATTGCGAGTACATAAAGCATATACTCGCCCTTTTTCAGAAAATACTGTTTCCTCGGAACAGTCCGACCGGTACGCTTCCGGTTGGCATCATAAACATCAATCATTTCCGGCCAGGTTTTTACAAGTGATGCATCAAAGCAGCTGTCCGTGCCGCGGTG
>DJXY01000165.1 GCA_002449915.1 Oribacterium sp. UBA6992 | reverse complement strand
ACATTCACAGTAAGGACCCGGAGATTAAAATTATATTTATGACTGCGCATGAGACAGATGAAATGATCCACTCCGGGATGGGAACCGGTGCGGTGGATTATATCATCAAGGGATGTGATGATGCGGTGCTTCTGGAGCATATCCGGAGAGCCTATGAAGGTAAAACGGTGCTGGAGAGCAATGTTCAGCAGTCTATTATCAAGGAGTACAACCGGCTTCGTAAAAGTGAGCAGTCGTTGGTGTTTTTTATTAATAATGTTTCCCATCTCACGCATTCGGAGCGGGAAATCATCCGGCTTCTCCTGGAGGGAAAAAAGGTCCGGGAAATTGCGGAGGTAAGGAGCGTTGAGATCGTGACGATTAAGACGCAGATCAAGGGGCTTTTACACAAATTCGGCTGTTCCCGCAGTAAGGAAATTGTCGAGCTGATTCACCAGCTGGGGCTGGAAAAATTATTTATGCAGGAAAAGGAGTAAGACAATGAAGAATATGAGTTATTACAATATTTCAGCGGAAGATCTTGGCAAGGATGCCAACATCCCGATTTTAAAGCTTGGTGACTCCGGCGAGGTTTTTTATGAGATGGCGCTGGAGATGGTGAATGTGATCAAGGAGCATAATGCCGCCGGGAAGCATACGGTATTTATCTGTCCGGTGGGACCAGTCGGTCAGTATCCGATCTTTGTCCGTCTTGTAAACCGGGACAGAGTATCGCTTAAGCAGTGCTGGTTCATCAATATGGATGAATATCTTAACGATGACGATACCTACATTTCCGAATCGAGTCCGCTGTCCTTCCATGGATTTATGAAACGCACGGTGTATGAAAAAATCGATCCGGAGCTTGTAATGCCGGAGGAGCAGAGGATCTTTCCGAACCCGGAGCATCCGGAACGGATTCATGAGATTATTACGGAGCTTGGCGGGGTAGATGTCTGCTTTGGAGGTATCGGCATAAATGGGCATCTGGCATTTAATGAGGCGGATGACAGGCTTACGGCGGAAGAGTTTGCCAAGCTTCCTACGAGAGTGCTGACAATCAGCCGGGAAACCAGGACCAGCAATGCGATTGGAGATTTAAATGGCGCGATCGATGCAATGCCGCATAAAGCGATTACGATTGGTATTTCGGAGATTCTTGCCGCCCGGAAGGTCCGGATCGGCGTATTCCGTGACTGGCATCGTGCGGTGATCCGGCAGGCAGCCTATGGGGAGGTCAGTGCGCATTTCCCGGCAACGCTTCTGCAGCGGCATCCGGATGCGATGATCATTACCAATGCCAATGCGGCGAAGCAGCCATTTTAAGTGAAAATCAGGAGGAGGTATGTTATGCTGCTTAAAAACGGAGCGTTTTATCTGAATCATGATTTTGTAACATCGGATCTCCGGATTACCGATGGTCGTATTGAGGCATACGGCAGTCTGGAGGCTGAGCCGGGCGAGGAGGAGCTGGATCTCAACGGAAAGCGTGTGGTACCCGGATTTTTTGACATTCACACGCACGGCGCGCATGGGACGGATGTGAATGCAGCGTCCCCGGAGGAGCTCGAGGATATCAGCTGCTTTTTTGCAAGCCAGGGCACCACAAGCTGGCTGGGTTCCATCCTGACGGATACGGAGGAGGCGACCAATCGTGCGATTGATGCATATCTCGGCTGGAAAAAGCTGCCGCATCATGGAGCTACGCTGGAGGGCATTCATCTGGAAGGTCCGTTTTTATCAACGGATTATAAGGGGGCAATGCCGGAGCAGCTTCTGCGTATGCCGGACATTGCGCTGATCCGCCGGTATCAGGAGCGTGCCGGAGGCGATATCCGCTATATTACGATTGCTCCTGAGCTTCCGGGGGCTGTTGCCATGATTCCGGAGCTTAAGGAGATGGGGATTCAGGTCGCCATAGGACATTCCGGCGCAAGCTACGAGACTTCCATGGAGGCAATCCGGTACGGCGCGATGGCATCGACACACACCTGCAATGGTATGAAGCTGATGCATCAGCATTTTCCGGCGATTCTGGGAGCGGCACTGGAATCCGATGAGCTCTACTGCGAGATGATCTGCGATGGCAGACATCTGCATCCCGGTATGGTCCGGATTCTGATCAAGGCCAAGGGACTGGATCGTGTGGTTGCAATCACGGATTCCATTATGGCTGCAGGTCTTCCGGATGGGCGGTATAAGCTGGGCGTCAATGATGTCGTTGTGGAAAAGGGCGATGCCAAGCTTGTAAGTGACGGAACCCGAGCCGGCAGTACTCTAACCACCGGACAGGCGTTTCGCAATCTCCATCGGTTTACAAAGTATTCCATGGAAGAGATTGTGCCGGTACTGACGGAAAATCCTGCAAAGCTGATTGGGCTTGACAAACGGATCGGCTATCTGAAACCTGGGATGGAGGCAAATCTCCTGGTGCTTGAGGACTGGCATGTGACAAAGACCATGGTGCATGGGCGTTTTGTCTATGAGGAGAGCTGAGATCAAAGAAGAAATGCTTAAAGAAGAATTGATAGGATAGGATGGCACTGCCTGGATAGTCTGGAGGCAGAGAAGGGAGAGTCGGAGAAGGCTATGGAACAGATGGATCGTAAGCATGTACTGCGCAAATTGTTTTTTTCTACTTTATATCTCAGTACATTTACCTTTGGCGGCGGTTATGTCATTGTGACGTTGCTCAAAAGCAAATTTGTGGATGAGCTTCACTGGATTGATGATGATGAAATGCTGGATCTCGTCGCCATTGCGCAGTCTTCACCGGGAGCCATAGCCGTAAATGGTGCTATTGTTGTTGGATATAAGCTGGCAGGGCTTCCTGGCATCCTGTGCTCTGTGCTCGGAGCGATCATCCCGCCATTTTTGATCCTGACGGCCATTTCCTTCTTTTATGATGCCTTTAAGAGTAATTTTGCAATCAAGGCGTTGCTCTCTGGCATGACAGCAGGAGTTGCAGCGGTCATCATGTCGGTCGTATATGACATGGGAGGAGACGTCGTAAAGACCAGAGACTGGGTTCGGATCCTTGCAATGATTCTTGCATTTACAGCAAACTACTTTTTCCATGTGAATGTCATCCTGATTATTCTTGTCACTGCAGCGGTGGGTGCCGTGCGTACGATTGTGAGAGAGAAACGAAAGGGGGCAGGACAATGATATTTCTAAAGCTTTTTCTTGCCTTTCTGCAAATTGGAGCGTTCAGCTTTGGAGGCGGCTATGCCGCAATGCCGCTGATTCAGGCACAGGTGATTGATCGGTACGGCTGGCTTACTATGTCGGATTTTACGGATCTTGTGACCATTGCCGAGATGACACCGGGACCGATCGCCGTAAACTCCGCAACCTTTGTAGGAAATCAGGTTGCAGGGATACCGGGGGCGCTTGTGGCAACTGCCGGAGTTATCCTGCCTTCCTGCATTTTTGTAACAGGACTTGCCTGGCTTTACAAGAAATACAGGAATCTTGTGTTACTGCAGGGAATTCTTCAGTTCCTTCGTCCGGCAGTTGTAGCAATGATTTTTACCGCCGGTCTTAAAATTCTGATCCCCGCGGTATTTACCTCCGGAGCCATTTCCCTTGCTGCAGGTGATGTAAACATCCGTACGGTGGTCTATTTTATCGGTGCATTGATTGCGCTCAGGAAATTTAAGATCGGACCGATTAAGGTTATGGTTGGCTGCGGCTTGCTGGAATTCATTGTGCGTTGGGGACTTAGGATCTTTGGGGCGTGAAACGAGCCATAAGGCAGCCAACATCCCCAACTCAAATTAAATTTGCATGGGGGGTTCATCTAAAAAAACCTAAAAAAATTCCCGGGGGATCAAACCTCCAGGAATTTTTTTAGTATGACGTAATATGCGGCGCCCTTGGCACCACGACTCTGATCCAAGGGAACAAAGCTGACCTTTACCTCCTCCTCATTGAGACCGTAGAAATTTTTATGTGCGGCTTCCAGCAGGTAATCGCGGTTCATTGGCTCCTGCATCATGTAGGCGTCTACAATGACAAGCTCCGGATTAATCAGATTCACGACATTTGCAAGAGCGATACCGGCGTAGTGCAGAGTTTCCTTAAAATTTCTGGTGATTGCCGGGACTTGTTTACGCTCAAGCTCCAGGAGATTATCGAGATCAAATTTTCCGTATTTCTTGAGAATGTCCCTAAGCTCCGGAGCATCTCCTTTAAGCAGATCCCGCTGGCACCGCTCCATGAGTGCCCGTTCACTGGCGAGATCATCAACCGACAGAAAGGTCCCGGTGGCGGAATCCGATGCCATAAGCGCATGTCCAAGCTCTCCGGAACCATAGGAGTGTCCGGACAGGACCTGACCACCGACCATCAGAGGACAGGCAACACCCTTGGATATATAAAAATATGCAAATGTATCCGATCCGGCGTTTTGCAGGTTCATGACCTGTTCCAGAGCGCGCAGACGCACATTATTGTCGATCATCACCGGGATCCCGAGCCGAGCCTCAAGATCCGCTGCCAGAGGATAACCGCTCCATCTGGCACGAGGCGTTTTGCGGATCAGCCCCTGCTCATTATTGATAAATCCGGGCAGACCGATTCCGGCACCCAGGAGATGTCCGGTATCCTTGGGCAGAAGCATCCGGATCATAGCACAGAGCTGCTCCAGCATGATATTATAGGATACATTTGGTGGCTGTTCTGAGACGGCAGTGCGAATGTTTCCTTTTAAGTCCATCAAAACAGCTTCTGTTGTATAAGGTCCAAGCTCGACGCCAATGGCAAGACCTGCATCTGCGCGAAATGCAATAGAGGTCGGATGTCTGCCGCTTGCCTGTTTTAACTTATCCTCCGGGAGAGGAATCTCCTCAAGGATACCTTCCTGCAGCATTTCATTGACACTGGTGGTGATGGTAGGTTTGGTAAGGTGCAGGATTTCCGCCATTTGCGTGCGGGTAGCATCCGGCGTACGGAAGATCAGATTTTTAAGTAGTGCGCGATTTCTGCGGCGCGTTTCAATCAGGTTGCTGCCTTTATCCTGCATAGATTATCCTCTTATTATAGCTATTTATATATGTTTATATCTGCTTACATCTGTTTCGTTATGCTGATAGTGTATATCCGTTTATTTCTTCTGAGAGTTGTATCTCTGATTTTGCAAAGTACATATCTACATATTTGCATGAGATACCATAAATTGATCGTGTTCATGAGATATATAGGATCACAACACTGAGGATAGTATAGTGGATTTACAACGTTCATGTCCAGTATCGAGACAGAATAGGGCAATTTAAACAAAATAGCAGGTGAAGATTTGATAGATTTACTATTGTTAAAACTTTTAACTTAATGTATGCTTACAACAACAAAGAGCCCGGCCAGCTGACAATGCCAGGATCCGGAAGGATGCTATACCGGGTTATAAAGACAAAAGATTTCAACAATTTGTTAATAGTTTTAACAATATAGGAGCTGAAATGATTCGTTTTGATGTAAATTCCGATCTTTCGGATCAAGAAACCACTTTAAAGCAGATGATGCAGGAGCATACGGAGATGCTGGCTGAGGCTCAGGCGGGAGAGGAAAAATATAAGGACTCCCAGGACTGGCTGGATACAGATATTGAGGCAGGAGAGGAACAGCTGCTCCGGATTGAACGGAAAGCGCAGGAAATCCGCAGAAATGCCGATGCCTTTGTGTTGATCGGTATCGGTGGGTCCAATAACGCTGCGCGTGCCGTTGTGGAAGCACTGAAGCCTTTAAACGGATGTGAAATCATCTATGCAGGTAATACACTGCACCCGCATGAAGTAGAAAAAATGCTGCAAAAGCTTGCTGGAAAAGATTTTTACATTGACTGCATCGCTAAAAACTTTGAAACACTGGAACCGGGGGCAGCGTTCCGTGTCCTTAGACAGTATATGGATGAGCGTTATGGTGACAAGGCTCCGGAGCGTATCATTGCAACCGGCACACCGGGAAGCACACTCTGGCAGCTCTGTCAGGAACAGGGATATGATTTCTTTGAGTTTCCTGTGAATGTAGGCGGCCGCTATACCGCCATGACCAACGTGGGACTGCTGCCTATGGCGGTTGCAGGTGTCGATGTAAGAGCACTGGTAAAGGGAGCGCATGACATGCAGCTGCAGCTTCATAAAGAGCCTGCGGAAACAAATTCCGCATATCGCTATGCTTGCCTTCGCAATCTTTTTTATCAAAATGGTTACAGAGTGGAAATGCTTTCCTCTTTTGATCCCAGATTCCATTATTTTTATCTCTGGTGGAGGCAGCTTTTTGCGGAGAGTGAGGGTAAGGACAATAAGGGTATTTTCCCGGTGACAGGAGAGTTTACCGAGGAGCTGCATTCCATCGGACAGTTTATCCAGGATGGATCACCGATCATGTTTGAAACATTTCTGGATGTACTTAATGAACAGGATCATGTAGTCATCAAGCCCGATAGCCGAAAGGATTATTTTGATTATCTTAACGGCAAGGATTTTGCTGAAATCAATAAAGCGGCATTTCACGCGACAGTCAAGGCGCATAGCGAGAAGCTGCCGGTAATGACATTCACACTGGATAAGCTTGATGCATATCATTTTGGTCAGCTGTTTTATTTTTTCCAGTTTGCATGCTATCTCTCCTGCAAACTGATGGGAGTCAACCCGTTTGATCAGCCTGGAGTAGAGGCGTATAAACACTGGATGTTTGCAGCGCTTGGAAAGTTATGATGACAGCTTTCCGGCAGAAGAGTTTACACCTGCGATTACGGTAACAGATGCCTGAACTTTAGAATGGAATTTTAATATGAAAGAAAATTTACTGATTGTACATGGTGGAGGACCGACAGCAGTGATGAATGCTTCTCTATATGGCGCAGTAGAGGAAGCGCGGAGGAGCGGACAGGTCAGCAGGATTCTGGCTGCTAAAAATGGCACGGGCGGTCTCCTTAAAGAGGAATTTATTGATCTTACAGATGTGCCGGAGGAGAAGCTTCGATTGCTTTTACAGACACCGGGCAG
>DJXY01000169.1 GCA_002449915.1 Oribacterium sp. UBA6992 | reverse complement strand
CCGATCCAGACGGCAATCGGACCAAATCCAAACACCCGAATCAGCACCGTTGCAGCCACTACACGGAGCAGCCACATGGATAAAGACGATGAAATCATCGTAAAGCGCACATCTCCCGCTGCCTTAAGACCATAGGGAATGATAAATGCCGGAACCCAGATCACAAGCTTTACAAGACTTATGAAGGTAAGCATTTGCATACTCATCACGCGGGCCTCCGGTACCAGTCCGGAAAGCACCATCGCCGGCTCTGCGATCACATAAACGGCAGCACAGGAAATCAGAACTACCATCTCTCCGATCCACATGAGCTTCAGGAAATAGTACTTCGCTTCCTCAAGCTTACCGGCGCCAAGCGTCTGTCCCGCTACCGTCATCAAACCGATACCGACTGCCGCAGCCCCGATGCCGTTGAGGTTTTCAAAAATAATGGTCATGGCCTGCGCAGCAATCGCGGTGGTACCGAGCGTGGAAACACTGGACTGTATAGCAAGCTTTCCGAACTGAAACATGCTGTTTTCAATGCCCGCCGGGATACCAATCGAGAGAATCCTTGTGATCATCGAGAAATCCGGACGTATGCTCTTATAATCCCGGATTACAATGTCCTGCCGTGGAAGTCTCAGATATCCCATCAGTACCACTGCCGCAAAAATCCTGGAAAGAAGCGTAGACAAAGCGGCTCCCATAACACCCCAGTGGAATACAAAGATAAAAATCGAGTTCCCGATGATATTCATGACATTGGAAATAACGGAAACTGTCATTGGGAAACGGCTGTTGCCACCGGCGCGGTAAAAGGCTGCGCCTACCTGAAACAGACCGATTGCCGGGAAGGATAATGCTGTAAAGAAGAAATAGGTAAGCGCCGCCGTCATAACCGCAGGCTCCACACTGCCAAAGATCACCCGGAGGATTGGTCCCCGGAAGATAAGGCAGCTCAGCATAATCCCGATAGAAATCACAAGTACCGCAAGGACAACCTGCCGGGCAGCCTGGTTGCTTCGCTTCCGGTTGCCTGCTCCGATGTACTGTGAGCAGATAATGGTGCCTCCAGCGGCAAGCGCCTGTAAAAGCTCAATCACAAGGTTATTGATGCTGTCTGTAAGTGATACTGCGGAAATCGCTGCAGATCCGACTCTGGTAACCATCAGAGAGTCTGCCATCCCCATAAAAGCCGTGAGCATGTTTTCTATAATAAGAGGGATGAGCAGCTTTCTCAGATCCAGACCTGTAAAAAGCAGGTGGTTAAAATCCACCTGCGACCGATCGTATACCTTTGCTTCCAAGCGTCTAATAGAACCTAACATATCTTACAGCCACCCCTTAATCTTCTGATACAACTCTGCTACCGGTAGTCCTACCACCGTATTGTAATCGCCGTCAATCCCACGGATATATTTTGCAAATGTTCCCTGGATCCCATAGGCTCCCGCCTTGTCCATGGGTTCCTCTGACTCCGCGTATGTACGAATTTCCTCCTCCGTCATCGGATAGACCGAAACATTCGTCCGTACCGTAAAGCGGATAGCCTTATGCTCCTGATTTGGAAAAAGCACTGCCACACCGGTATACACCTGATGCTCTCTCCCCTGAAGCTCCGAAATCATGGCATACGCCGCTGCATGTGTTTTGGGCTTCCCAAGGATTTTGCCATCAATCGAAACCACCGTATCCGCACCGACGACAATGCACGCTTCCTGCGGATGCTGCCTGACAATATCCTCTGCCTTCTGTAAAGCAAGCTCCTGCACCACCTCTCCGGGATCGGTTGCACGGATTTCCTCAACAATATGGCTTGGTTCAATGACCGGTTCGATTCCGATCTGTTGAAGCAGCTCCCTCCTCGGAGACTGCGACGCAAGTATAACAGTACGCATAATAAGGCCTCATAGACATAAATAAGATGGGGAAAATATGTCTCAAAGATATACATGTGCTCTGGCACATCATCTGAAAACCCCATCTCAAAATCCTCTGGATAAGCTATTATAGGCGATGTAAATATTAAAGACAAGTTCACATTATAGAATTATAGCCCATTGTATTGCAATCTTCAGATGGTTATAATAGCAGAATGTATTTGAAACGACTTCATCAGAAAGAGGCAACCAGGAAATTATGAATCAGGGAACAAAAGGAACATTGCTCACACTCCTCGGAGGTATGAGCTGGGGAATCTCCGGCTCCATTGGACAGTATCTTTTTCAGTATCAGGGGATGGACTCCCGCTGGCTTGTGCCCATACGGCTGGGACTTGCCGGAATCCTGATGCTTGCCTGGTACATTTTCCGAAATGGCATCAAAAAGGCGCTTGCCCCCTGGCATACCGATCCCATTGAGCTTCTCATTTACGGGCTCATTGGGGTCAGCGCCTGCCAGTTTACCTATTTCCTTACAATTCAGCTCTCGACTGCCGGCGTAGCCACCATCATGCAGGACCTGTCGCCGATTACGATCCTGCTGGTTACCTGTATCCTTGGCAAACGCATGCCTCGTCCACTGGAGCTTCTAAGCATCGTCCTTGCATTAAGTGGTGTATTTCTGATCACAACCCATGGGAACTTGTCCTCCACCGCGGTGCCTGTCAGCGCGATCATCAGCGGCTGCATCAGTGCTTTAGCCGTCACCGTCTATAATATGGTTCCGGTGCACCTCATGCGGAAATATCCGGTCTTTCTGATGCAGGGCTGGGCGTTTCTGATGGGCGGCTGTACCGCTTCACTGATCTTCCATCCATGGTCCTACCACTATGTCCCGACCTTACCCGGGCTTGCCGGAATCGCCGGTGTGGTGTTGATTGGAAATGTACTTGCATTCACAGCTTACATGCAGGGCGTAAAATACATTGGTGCCGGTAAGGCAATCCTCTATGGCTTTTCCGAGCCTGTAACTGCCGCAGTCATCAGCACCGTCCTTCTGCATAGCCCGTTTACCATTGCAGACGGCATCGGATTTGCAGCGATTTTTCTCATGCTGGTATTGATTTCTATAAGCGGGAAGCAAAGAGCAAGCGCCAAAACAGCACCTGCAACTGCTTCTGCACCAGCGCAAACCTCTACTATCCGGAAATAAAATCAAGCATGATTTTTCAGCGTTTATCCTTATCGACCCGCAGGAGAAACAAAACTCCGATCTCGGCATACGCAAATGCAAAAAGCAGCAAGATTCCCCAGCATATTGCCACATTTGTTTTGGTGGAGGCATATTCCGGCACCATCTGCTTACTGCCCGCCCAGCGGTCAATATCCATGCGGAGGTCCTCCTTATTAATATAGTCAATGATCTTACCGATTTCCGGTACATCCCGAAACTGCCAGAGAGCCCCAAAGAGAGACTTGGAAACCTGACTGTTGTATCTGCTCTCTGCGCAGATCACATTGGTTCCCCATTTTGAGATCGTCAGTTTGGAAACGCAGCCCACCGGGGTCCCGGCATCCATAGGGAAAATTACTCCCGCAAAAATCAGCTGAAGGATAAGCAGAAACGGCATCACAGTCATTGCCGTTGTTGTACTATGCACAATGCAGGATATCATGAGCGCCAGCATGTCAGCAGTATAGGTAATGAGCCACAGCGTAAATCCAAATTCCAGCATACCGAAGGGCAGAAAAATACCATGCTCGGGAAATGCAATACCACACAGCCGGTAGATTGTCATGGCAATCACTACCTGCAGAAGACAGATCACTGCCTGATAAAGCATGTGTGCCATGATATATGCGCTGATAAACAGTCCCGCGCGGTGCTCCCTCTTTATGATCGCACGCTCCCGGCAGACCACCTGAATGGAATTAAAAAAGCCGTTCCAGATACAGACGCAGACAAAGGCAAAGGCGCCGGTTAAGGTCCCTTCCATATTGACAAGCATGGAGTTTCCCACCACGTAAGCAACCATAAGAGATATGGCTGCAGACATTGGCAGCACCTTCCAGTCTCTCTCAAAGATAAAGATCCGAAACAGCTTGCCAAGGTAGACCTTGACCTGACCAAGCCGCCCGATCCGCTCAGGACGATTGACATTTTCCATCACAGCCATACTTCACTCCTCTGCTTCACTTCTTTTTTCTCTTCTTTTATATCTTCTTTTATATCTCACAGATGTAAATTAAGTTGAACTTGTATAACCGTTTTTTTGCATGGATTTATATTTCTCTATAAAATAGTCAGCGTGACCCTCTCCACCTTCCTGCACCGGATTGACCTCCAGCACAATTTCCTCCATGGTATCTCTCTCAAAGAAGCTCCGTGCCTCCGCGATTGATCCGTAAAATGCCAGCCGTCCGATATGATCCTTGTCTTTAGCAAGTACAATGACCTGATCAAAAAGATCTATGACCCGGTCCGGCGTATGCGTAATCACCATCACAATTTTATGCTGATCCGCAATCTTACGGAGCTGTTCCATGAGATCCCGTGCCATCACTCCATCCAGTCCCGAATCCGGCTCATCCAGCACAAAAAGCAAGGGGTCTGCCGTAAATTCCACTCCGATCGATAGCCGCTTCCGCTGTCCACCGGAGAGCTTCTCGACAAGCTCCTTTTCAACACTCTCAAGTCCAAAAAGCGAGAGAATCTCATTGACTCTACGTTCCCGTTCAAGCGCTGTGGCATCCTCGGGCATCCGCATTTCAGCTGCATTCATAAGTGTCATCCGGACCGTATCCTCACCCCGGAGCAGTACCTGCTGAGGCACCATGCCGATCTCATGCTTTATTTTATGGTAATTCCGATACAGATCCACATCTCCAAGACGAATTTCCGCTTTAGCCTTTTCATAGCCGGTCACCGCATTGATAAATGTGGTCTTACCCGCTCCGGACCCGCCCAGAATCAGCACAAGCTTCCCCGGGCGCAGGGTTAGGTTGATGTCCTTAAGCAATACCTTTTTCCGAAGCAGGTTGTGCACTGCCCGTTCCCGGATATGGATTGTAAGCTCATTTCTCACGTAATCCGCATGATTATATAGGAGCGAATGCTTATGATACAAAAACAGGCTCCCACCGATGTCGATAAGATCATCATCCATAAGTGTCCGGCTGCCAGAGACCTGCGCTCTGTTGACATAAACCGCTTCCCTTGCAGAGTCACTCTGCAAATCACCTCCGGAATTGCCTATTGAATCACCTTTTAAATCATTGCTCGAATCATTGCTTGCATCGCTAATTTCTTGATTCTCCGGATCCGTTGCGATACTCCAGGACATACCAGACCTGTGAAGTTCAACGTGCGCCATGCCTGATGCCAGCTTAGAAAGCCCGGAACCTGTATCGGGATTTTTCAGGTCACAATCCATACAGCCCTTTCCCTGGAAGCCATAAATCGTAATGCTCTCCTTCGTCGGATCCAACGGAACCGTTTTCCAGACCATTTTTTCAAGATGCTTTTCCAGAAACAGCATGACCATATGGTCGCTGTTTCTCACGATCCGGATGACATCTCCATCCGAGAGCTCTATGTCCTTCCCCTCAGGAAGCGGCACAGCATTCACCGTCGTAAAATTCCTGGAGGTTAGATTTTTATAATGCCAGTATCCAAGGTAATGTGTAAAAAGCCCCTGATCCTTGGCGAGCAGATGCTTTTTAAGGACGATTTTAGCCTCCCGTTTCAGAAATTTCTGTCCGGAGCCAAGCTTGATATCCTGCTCAATCCGAAACTGTAAAGGATCTCCATGATCCTCCGGGATCATCAGCATGCACGGCTGATTCAGTGCATCCAGTATATCTGACATACATACCCTCTTTAGATGTATCCTATATAATTAACTGTGTTTGCAGCATCCATCCGCTGTTTATTTACGATTGATCTCTATTGTTCTATGATTCATCTCTTATTGATCTACCATTGATTTACTTTTGATCTCATACTGATCTGCTATTCATCTCTCATTTATCC
>DJXY01000031.1 GCA_002449915.1 Oribacterium sp. UBA6992 | reverse complement strand
TATGACATTGTGCCGATACTGGACCAGTTTATTGAGGAGCATCCGGACTTCAGTTACCATGGACACAAGGCGATTATTGCATTCACAGGCTACAACGGAGTTCTCGGCTACCGCACGGATGAAACCTACGACGCAGCTTCAGAAGCCTATGATCCTAAAAACACCGCAAATCCCAACATCGAGGCAGATCGCGAAACCGTAAAAACCTTGACCAAGGCACTGGTGGAGGATGGATATGAGCTTGCATCGCACAGCTGGGGACATATCAATTTTACGGACCGTTCTCTGGAGGACTTGACCCGTGATACGGACCGCTGGCAGAGAAATGTCGCATCACTCCTTCCGGGACCGGTCGACATCATGCTTTACCCATATGGCGCGGATATTCAGGACTGGCACCCCTATGATGCCGCTGGCAATCAGAAATTTGTGATGCTTGAGAATGCAGGCTTCCGCTATTTCTGCAATGTGGATTCCAATCCTTACTGGGTCCAGTTTGGAGATAATTTTGTCCGGCAGGGACGAAGAAACCTGGATGGCTACCGGCTGTATGAGGCGTATTCCGGCGGGACAGATCATGTTTCGGACTTGATGGATATTAAGCAGGTATTTGATACCAGACGCCCGACGCCAATCGGATGGAACTACGGCAGCAGCGAGGCAGCAAGTACAACATCAGAAACTACAGAAGCGCAAAGTACAGCTTCTGAAACAACCCCATCGCAAAATACAGCATCATAAATCATGCCATAAGATATCCCGGCACTTTCTACCCGATCGATAAGCTCTCCCGGAAAGTGTCCGGAAAGTGCTTTCAGAAAGTATATCTTACATCTTGCATTCTTTTATACGGAGTGTTAAAATTGCTTTCAAGTTGTAAAGTGAAAAAGCGCTTGTGATAAAGTGTAAAACTGTGAAGTCTATCGGTGGAGGCTGTGATCCGCGATTTAAGCTGTGGAGAGTTGGAGGTACGGGAGATTATAGTATGAATGACAAGTTAAAAACCAAAGAAGTAGAGCATCTGTTTGATGCGATCCTGACGTTAAAATCCAAGGATGATTGTTATAAATTTTTTGAGGATGTGTGTACAATCAATGAGCTGATCTCCATGGCGCAGCGGTATGAGGTTGCCAAGATGCTGAGAGAGCAGCACACCTATCTGGACATTGCAAAAAGCACCGGTGCATCGACTGCAACAATTTCAAGAGTCAATCGTTCTTTAAATTATGGCGCGGATGGATATGATATGGTATTTCGCAGATTAGGTATGGAAGAAAAAAAGTGAGGCTAAAGCCTCACTTTTTTTTAACGGCACGCTTTTGCACGCTTTCCTTCATTTCCTTGTCCTTTTGTGATGCACGGATTTGATCAATGATCCGCTCCATCAGCTGTCGTTTAAGATATACGTCAAATCCAAGCTCTCCAAGGAACGCAAACATCCTTAGCTCATCCCGATCCTCCGGGGATAGAGATTCTGATGTATCGTTGTCCTCCGGAAACATGAGAGAAGCTGTTTCAAACTTGTCTGTCACATCATCAATGAGATGTGACATCCGTTTATCCTCCAGCGAAAATACCGTTTCATAGATATCCTCCAAACTCAGATCTTTATCATTGCTGAAATATTTCTGATTGATTGGTTCCAGGATAGTCTGGATATCTGTCAGGTTAAGAACTCCTTTATAATAGTAAATAAACAGCAGGATCAGAATATGCTCACGGGAGTAGCGCTTTTTTACCGGTGCAGGCAGCAGACGATTTTTGGCATAGTTGTTAATCATCGTCTTTGTCAGAGCCTTATCCTCCGGATGCCGCTTGACCTTGGCAAGATGGTCATCCATAAAGCCGGTGACCTGATCCATATACAGATCCAGATCCGGGATGTCGTCCGCTTTTATGTGGTGTAAGCTTTCCAGATATGTAATTAAATCATTTAAAATATCTTTATTCATGCTAAAAAGTATAGCATAGTTTTAAATCTGCCACAAGATGTGGTTTTTTAAACTACATGTCAAAATGCATGAGCTCAAAATACATGCGCGCGAAATTCATGCGGATTTGTGCGAAGCGAGTCTCGTGAATATGACTTCCGTAAGGCAGAAATCTATGGTAGAATAAAGCCCGTATATAAAAATAATAAACATTTGTTCTAAATATTATAGTATAGGGGAGCATGAAATGGAAAATCTCGACAGCATATTAAATAAAGAGCAGGCGGAGGCGGTCAGATGCACGGAGGGACCGGTACTGGTTCTCGCAGGTGCCGGCTCCGGCAAGACCAGAGTGCTGACGCATAGAGCCGCCTATCTCATAGAAAACTGCGGGGTGGATCCATGGAATATCCTGGCAATTACATTTACCAACAAGGCCGCAGGGGAGATGAGAGAGCGTATCGACCGGCTCGTGGGAGTGCGCGCCCGGGAAATCTGGGTCAGCACCTTCCACTCGATGTGCGTACGGATCCTGCGGCGCCATATTGATCTCATCGGCTATACCTCGGATTTTTCCATTTATGATACAGATGATCAGCTTACGCTCATGAAGCAGGTTTTTAAAAGTCTCAATATTGATCCCAAGCTGATCCGGGAGAGAGCCGCCCTGGGAGCGATTTCCAGTGCTAAAAACGAAGGTATGGATGCGGAGGATTTCCGTAAAGCAGCCGGATCAGATTTAAGACAGCGTCGTATTGCAGACTGCTTCACAGAGTATCAGAAGCGGCTTCATCAGAACAATGCGCTTGATTTTGATGACCTCCTTATCAAGACGGTAGAGCTTTTTAAAACAGATGACCGCGTGCTGGGATACTACCAGAATCGCTTCCGCTATATCATGGTGGATGAATACCAGGACACCAATGACATCCAGTTTGAGCTAGTGCATCTCCTTGCGGGGCAGTATCACAACATTTGCGTAGTCGGCGATGATGACCAGAGTATCTATAAGTTCCGGGGCGCAAATCTCAACAATATCCTTAACTTTGAGAAGTTCTTTCCGGGGGCCCATGTAATAAAGCTTGAGCAGAACTATCGCTCTACATCCAGGATCCTTGACATTGCCAATGCGGTTATCAGTCATAATACCGGCAGAAAGCCTAAAAAGCTTTGGACGGAAAAAAAGGGTGGAGCCGAGGTGGTCTTTCATGAGTTTGAGAATGCAAATGACGAGGCAAATGCCGTGATTTCCGATGTATGGAAGGAGGTACAGAACAATGGGCGCGCATACCATGATATGGCAGTGCTTTACAGAACCAATGCGCAGTCCCGTCTCCTTGAGGAGCAGTGCATCCACCGTAATGTTCCGTATCAGATCATCGGCGGTGTGAACTTTTATCAGCGTAAGGAAATCAAGGAT